>JAYVGG010000284.1:0-5880 GCA_043772475.1 Burkholderiales bacterium | reverse complement strand
CGCTCACCCCCGATCTCATGCTGGACGCCGTTGAAAGCCTTGGCTTTCGCTGCGATGGCCGTTTGCAGCCGTTAAATAGCTATGAGAACCGCGTTTATCAGATCGGTATTGAGGATGCGAAGCCTTGGATTGTGAAATTTTATCGGCCGGATCGCTGGGCGGATGCGGCGATTTTGGAGGAGCATGGGTTTGCGATTGAACTTCATGCGCGCGAGATTCCGGTGGTGCCGCCGCACGTGATGGAGGGGAAAAGTCTCTTCACCCACGCCGGTTTTCGCTTTGCGCTCTTTGAAAAACGCGGCGGCCGCGCGCCGGAGCTAGATCGCCCCGATGTACTGGAATGGATGGGAAGATTCCTCGGGCGCATTCATGCGGTAGGCGCGATTGCACAATTTCAGCACCGCCCTGCCCTCAATCTTGAAACGTTCGGCACCGCGCCACGCGCATGGTTGCTTGCCAACAATTTTATCCCCGCCGATTTGCTCGATGCTTGGAAAGCCGCGTCCCACTTGGCTCTTGAGCGTATTGCCGCGTGCTTTGCGCGTGCTGGTGATATCAAAACGATCAGGCTGCACGGTGACTGTCACGGCGGCAATGTGCTCTATACCGATAGTGGCCCGCACTTTGTCGATTTTGACGATGCACGCATGGGGCCAGCAATTCAAGATTTATGGATGCTGCTCTCAGGTACGCCAGACGAGATGACCAAGCAACTACGTGAGGTGATCGAGGCGTATGAGGAATTTTGCGAATTTGATCGGCGTGAACTTTATTTGATCGAGGCGCTTAGAACGTTGCGCTTGATTCATTACTCGGCGTGGCTCGCTTCGCGCTGGCAAGACCCGGCTTTTCCGATTGCGTTTCCTTTCTTCAACACCTCGCGCTATTGGCAGGATCGGGTATTGGAATTAAAAGAGCAAATCGCGGCGATGGATGAAGCGCCGCTTTCGTTGAGTGCTTATTGACGACACGCACCAGAGAGTGCATAGTTGTATGCATTGTATACAGAGCGGGATTGATCATGACAGAACTCGTTTCACTCAGGCTGGACCCCGCATTACGCGAGCGCTTGGACGAGCTCGCACGCGTGACCCAGCGTAGCCGCGCATCCATCGCGGCAGAGGCTGTTAAACAATACGTGGTCACACAGGAGTGGCAGATTAGCGCGATACGCGCCGGTATCGACGATGCTGACAAGGGCAACCTCATCGACCACGCCAAGCTCAAAGCGAAATGGGAGAAACGCCTTGCGGCTGCAGTGGTCAAATCTCGCTAGTCGCGATCTCGATTCTATTGCCGAATACATTGGTCAAGACAGCCCTGCCGCTGCGATGCGCGTCGTGCTTGAGGTGATCGAACAAACCGAAACTGTACTCACGGCTCACGCCGCTGCCGGTCGCGCGGGGCGCGTGCTTGGCACTCGCGAATTGGTGATAGGCAGCTTGCCTTACGTGGTTGCGTACCGAGTTGACGCTGATCGATTGCAGATACTCCGGGTGCTACATACGTCCCGACGATGGCCGGGGGATTTTTAGGCTGCATCACGTTCACCCCCGCTTTTAGCAACTATCGCAGCACCATTTGCCAGAGCTCACTCTATGAAAAACGCCTTTTTCGCCGCCTTCATTTTTTTCGCTTTCGTCTACGCGTGGAAGCTTTGGCAAACTACCTCCCCTGCTCCAAGCACGGCTACCCAAGCGGCGAGTAGCGTTGCTATGGGTAAAAATTTAAGCTCATCGGCCGTACTTCGGATTGACCCGAAGGCCTCATCGGGCATCATGCCGCGCACCGATTTGCCGGTAAAGCCGGTCTCGCCCGATATGCAGCAATACCGCGACAAAAAAGATTTCGCCGCCCTCTACGCACGTGTAAAGGCGGGCGCGCAAACACCAGAGGCACAGTATTTGCAGGCCGAGCTTCTCGAGCGCTGCGCCAAGCGTGCAACGCAGCCTAACGACCCGCCCGCCCGCTCACGCGAAGAGCGGCGCGAAAAATTTATCGCCAATTTAACCGGCACCGCCGAGCAGAAGGCCATGCGTAGCGCCGCCTACGACAAGATCAATGCCGACCATTGTGGCGAGCTTGCGAAGATAGATCGCGATGATTCGACCATTGAGCGGCTACGGAACGAGGCCGCGAAAGCAGGCGATGCGCGCGCAAGAGCTTGGCAACTGTCTGCCGACATTCAAAAGGTAAGCGAAGCGATAGACGAAGCAGTACGTACCGGCAAGCGCCCCGCGAACGGTGGCGCCTCGGGCAACATCATTACCGACGCGCAATGGGCGCAACTCCGGGAGCTACTCGCAACCGGCGATATTGGAGTGCTCAACGAGCTGCGCCCTCTGCTGGCAAGCTCACTCACCGACGGCACCTTTCGCATGGGCCCAGACGAGCCACCGGTAGAGCAGCGCGCCTTGTGGCAAGCGCTCGGTTTACTGGCCTGTGATCTCGGTGCGCCCTGTGGTGCCGATAGCAATGCGGTGTTGGCCGAATGCGCGCACGGCAATCGCTGTGGCTCTGCTAATTTTTACGACCACACCTATTTTTACGATGCCTCACCCTACACCGCCCAACTCATGGAGCGCTATCGGCAAACGCTCGCTGACATGATTCGACGTGGCGATGCATCGGCCCTACAGCTTGTACGCGGCGGGCAAAATAATAGGGGCGTGTCTATTTTTCGCGGCCGCTAATGTAGAAATAGCCTGAAAAGCCGCGCCAGATATAGGCTTTTGGCAATATCACGCGCATCAATACGGGGCTTGTCGTGCGATCAAGAGCACCTTCCAACGCGTGATTTAAACAATCCAGCCATGGCGCACACGAAGTCGTAAAATAGTTGTAACTTTGCTTAACCCATAAGAAAGTCGCGCGCGCATGAACCCAAAATCCGCTAAGTGGTGGCTTGAGTACTATCCGCCGGGCGTACCGCACGAGGTCGATACCACCGAGTTCGCGACACTGCGCGACATGATCGACACCGCGTTCGCAACATTCGCCGCGCGCCCCATGGTGACCTGCCTCGATAAAACACTCACCTTTGGCGAGGTCGATCAGCTCTCTCACGCACTCGCGGCCTGGCTCCAATCAACGGGGTTGAAGCCCGGCGCGCGGGTAGCGCTGATGATGCCAAATTGTCACCAGTACGTGATTGCGCTCGTGGCGCTGGTGCGGGCGGGCTTGGTGGTGGTGAACGTAAATCCGCTTTATACCGCCCGTGAATTGCAGCACCAGCTTAGCGATAGTGGTGCTGAGGCAATTATTATTCTCGAGCAGTTCGCCCACACCTTGGCGGGCATCATCGGTAACACTAGCGTTAAATACGTCGTCACCACAGGCATTGGTGATTTGCTGGGCTTTCCGAAAGCGCAATTCGCGCGATTTGTCACCAGGCACGTAAAAAAAACAGTACCCGCGTTTTCACTACCGCAGTCAATCAATTTTAACGCGGCGCTTTCGCGTGGCCGCACCTTAGCCACAGCCCCCGTGACGCTCGCGCCGAGCGATATGGCCTACTTGCAGTACACCGGCGGCACCACCGGCGCATCCAAGGGTGCCATCCTCTCGCACGCCAATGTGATTAGCCAGACGCTTATTGCTGAGGCATGGCTAAGCCCCGCCCTGATCGACCCACGTCGCGGTGCTGCACCCGAGATCTACACCGTTATCTGCGCGCTGCCGCTCTATCACATCTACGCGCTAACAGCCTGTTTCTGGCTCGGCATCCGCATCGGCGCGCACAATGTTTTGATCCCCAATCCGCGCGATATGGATGCCATGGTGGCGACGATGGCAAAGCAGCCCTTTCATGTGCTGCCGGCGGTGAACACCATGTTTAATGCGCTACTCCACCACGCCCAATTTCAGAAGCTTGATTTTTCAGCGCTGCGTATTTCGAGTGGCGGCGGGGCTGCCGTGCAGCGCGCCGTGGCGGATGGTTGGTTAAAACTCACCGGCACCCCAATCGTCGAAGGCTACGGGCTCACCGAGAGCACCGCTGGGGCGACCTGCAATGAATTCACCAATGAAATCTACACCGGTGACGTGGGCATGCCGATCCCCAACGTCGAGATTGTGATTCGCGACGACAACAACATTGAGCTACCCCTGGGCCAGCCGGGCGAGGTCTGCGTGCGCGGGCCAAACGTGATGCAAGGCTACTGGCAAGCACCAGCGGAGACCGCGAAGGCAATCGCCGCTGATGGTTTTTTACGCACCGGTGACATCGGCATCATGCTGCCAAACGGCCACCTGAAAATCGTGGATCGTAAGAAAGACATGATTTTGGTTTCAGGCTTTAACGTGTACCCGACTGAGATCGAAGAAGTCGTGATGACCTGCCCCGGCGTGATGGAGTGCGGCGCGGTGGGGATCGCCGACGAGAAGACGGGTGAAGCCGTGCGCCTAGCAGTAGTGCGTAGCGACCCGACACTAACGGAGGCTTTGATCATGGAGCACTGCCGCAAAAATCTCACCGCCTATAAATGCCCGAAAACAATCGTCTTTCGCGATAGCCTGCCGAAAAGCCCGATTGGCAAAATACTGCGCCGTGAATTGCGCGACCAAATTTAGTTTTATTTCATTTTCCACAACAGGGAGTTTCACATGCGGCGAATTATTGTTGCCACCAGTTTTTTTATTGCAAGCGCTGCGCTCGCGCAAGCGCCTAAGGCGGCGCCCGCTGCACCGGCTGTGCCGCCGGCAGCGACTGCTCCCGCTGCCACACCCAGCAGCGGCGCACACACCATGGAAGGCACCGCCGCTTTTTACAATAGCCGCCTCAATGGCCGCAAGACCGCGAGTGGCCAAATATTTAGTAACGCTGGCCTCACCGCCGCGCACAACACACTCCCCTTTGGCACCAAGATTAAAGTCACCAACGTAAAAAATAATAAAAGTGTTGTCGTACGCGTGAATGATCGCGGGCCCACCACGCCGGGCCGGGTATTTGATTTGACCCGTGCGGCGGCGGCCAAACTTGGCTATCTCAAAGCGGGCACGGCTGAGGTGAAAGCAGAAATTGTGGCTGACGCGCCTGCAAAAAAAATGGCGAAAAAATAACACGCGGAGCCGATTGCATCAGCGCAAATTTTCGCCGATGCAATCGTTGGCGCTCGATCCGTCTACACAAGAAATCACCGAACACCGCGCCAGATATAGGGTTTCGGCTCGTTCGCCCTGCTCCGAAAGCACCCAATAATAAAACCTGTCATCCCGAGCGTAGCCGCGGGATCTGCTGTTGGGTGGCATGGCGCGAGTGCCCAGTAAAGCAGATCCCTCGGCTGCGCTCGGGATGACAAGTGAAGCTGGGCGCGATGACAATGGTAGGGTGTGCAACGCGCACCAACAATGGTTGCAATACGCATCAGCAATATCGTGTAACGCAAGCACTGGCGCGGGGTTTGAGGCCGCGTTCGGTTTATCAACATCGTAGCGTGCGCCTAACGCCACGGGATTGCGGGTCACGCCCGCAATGACAATTGAGAGTGGAGCGCATTAAAAACCGTCATCCCGAGCGCAGCCGAGGGATCTGCTTTTTGGTGGCATCGCGCGAGTGCCCGCAAAAGCAGATCCTGCGGCTACGCTCGGGATGACAAGTGAAGCTGGGCGCGATTGCAGTTGTAGGGTGTGCAACGCGCACCAACAATGGTTGCAATACGCATCTGCAATATCGTGGAACGCAAGCACTGGCGCGGAGTTTGAGGCCACGTGCGGTTTATCAACATCGTAGCGTGCGCCAAACGCCACGGGATTGCGGGTCACGCCCGCAATGACAATTGAGTGTGGAGCGCATTAAAAAACTGTCATCCCGAGCGCAGCCGAGGGATCTGCTTTTTGGTGGCATCGCGCGAGTGCCCGCAAAAGCAGATCCCTCGGCTA
>JAYVGG010000283.1:0-15451 GCA_043772475.1 Burkholderiales bacterium | reverse complement strand
GAGGCGCGCATCAGCTCACCGTAAACTTCGGACACCGCACCCACCGCGTTCGCCACCAAAATCGCGTAAAAGACGAAGGCCGAGAGCGCACCTGCGGTGAGATTACCGGCAATCACATCGCGCCCGCCAATCCATAAAATAACCGCAATCGCACCAAACGCGAGCACGATCACAGATGCAATGAGCCCCGCCGTAATGCGCGCCTTCGTTACCGCCACGCCAAAAATCGCCTCCACGCGCTCGCCAAAACGCGCCCCATCCAAGCGCTCGTGCGTGTAGGCCTGCACGGTGCGAATCTCGTGCAGTGATTCGTCGATATAGGCACTCGCATCGGCCACGCGATCGGTCATGGACTTTGAAAGTTTTCGCACGCGACGGCCGAGCAAGAGAATCGGTGCGAGCACTAATGGGATACCCGCCATCACGAATAGCGCTAATTTCACGCTCGTGACAAAAAGCATCACCGTGGCCCCAATCAGCAATACAAAATTTCGCAACGCATACGAAAACACGCCCCCGATCACGCTCTCAACAACGGTTGTATCGTTGGTGAGGCGCGAGATCACTTCTCCCGTGCGGGTGCCTTCAAAAAACTCTGGTGAGAGCGTCAGGATGTGCTCGTACACGCGAAGGCGGATATCGGCCACAAAGCGCTCGCCCACCCACGTGATGAGGTAATACCGGGCAAAAGTAGAAACGCCGAGCACCACCAACATGCCGAGCAAAATAAGGAGGGTGCGATCAAGCGTATCGGCATTACCGCTGGCAAAGCCTGCATCTATAACGTGCTTTAAGCCCTGCCCGATGGTGAGCACGGTGGCGGCGGCAACCCCGAGTGCAACCATAGCCCACAGAAAGCGCGCTTTGTAGGGGACCACAAAACGTAGAAGTACGCCGAGTTTTTTAAGGTCGCTTAATCGGCGGGTGCCAGCAGGGCTTGCGGGTACAGCGGCGTTTTTCACTCGCGGTTTTTATCCGCCGCGCTTTAGCACCGGCCGCGCCACCGTGCCGGATACGCCGAAGGTTCCCCGGTCTTGCGCCACGCTTGAGCGAATTTCAGCACTCACGCTGCCGCCAAGCGCGCCACTACCGTTGTTGAGCGTCACGCCGCCATTGGCCAACAGCACACCGCCCACAAGCCGTAGGCGCTCGAACCGAATCACGCCATCACCCGCACGTAGTTGGCCTACAAGCTCGCCAAATTTTGTTTGGCCGCCGCGCCCAGCACTATCGGGCGAGCGCATGGCCTGCACCAGATCGGCATTGCCGATAGACCCATCCTTCACATCAAAATTTCCTGACACCTGCGGGCGATCTAGCAATTGACCAATCGCGGGCGAGGTCGCTGCGATCGTAAAGGTGCCGTCCATTTTTCCGCCAAGTGCGATATCCCGCGTAAAAACACCCGTCAGATCGCCGATGTCCACATTTTTAGTCGTGACCTCGGCTTGTATGGCAATGTGCTGCTTCCAGTCCGCACGCAGCTTCGCCGTCGCGCTACCACTCAGAAGGCGCGCCTCGATCTCCGGTAAGTTGAGCTCTTTACCGATAATCGTACCCTTGGCTTTAAGATCGAGAATCGGGATCGGCACCCCCACTGGCAGCGCCAAACTACGGGCGCTCACATCGACTAACCAAGGCACGTCGGCGAGTGTGGCATCGCTGGCTTTATCCGGTGCTGCCTCAAAATTCCATTTGCCCGCGCGTGATGCCGCGGTGACACGCGTCATTTTTCCGGCTTTATCGTAAAAAATATCCGCGTCAAACAAGCCCAAATCTGCGCCGCGAACTTCTGCCGTCACATTTTTGAGTGAGATGCGATCAATTTTTATGTCTTTGCCGCGCCCCTCCGTTTCAGCCCATTTCACGGCACGCGAGAGCGCGTCGGCACTGATTTTGATATCGGATAATTCAACCGTGTTGACGTCAAATTTATCGCCAAACAAGCTCCCCATACTCATGAAAAGCTTGCCGCCAGCCGCTTGCGCGTCGAGTGATTTACCGACTGAAACTTGCTCAAGCTTCACGTGCGGCTTTGGCATGAGGCCAATTCGCATCGAGCCGACCGCGACATCGTCATGCAGCCAGCCCGAGAGTGCCGCCAGCATCCGGGTATTGATGCCCCCCAATGGCACAAACTGCACCGCACCCAGCACGAGGCCAATCAAGAGAAACCCAGCCAGCCCCACCCAGCGCAAAAGCCCGCCGCCGCCACTTGAACGGCGACGCTTAGCCATCGGCTTCGCGTCTGCCACCGCCGCGCGCTCAATCGAATCTTCCTGAAGCTCCTTTAAGCGCGCCACTTGTGCGGCACGTGCGCGCTCCTCGGCTTCTTCTTCCAGGCGCCCTTTTTCTTCCGCTTTTTCGCGCAGTCCTCGCTCGCGCTGTAGCGCCTCTTCCGATTCACGCTCGATGCGCTTACGTTGTTCCACTTGGTCCGCCGCACTGCGTGAAGCCAGTGCGCGCCCCTTTGCTTCCATCGCCGCTTTTTTCTCGGCTTCAGCGCGTGCGCGCTCCGAGTCTTCGAGTTTTGCCGAACTTTCTTTTTGCGCCGCCTCGCGCATCTCCTGCTCGATCAAGGCGCGCGCTTCGGCTTCGTACTTTGCCTGTTTTTCTGTCGCAAGCCGCGCGTTCATTTCGGCTTCGGCCGTCGCACGCGCGGCGGCTTCTTCGCGCAGTCGTGCTTCCATCTTGATGCGATTTTGTACATCGATCTCAGCGAGTGCGGCTGCATCGCGCTCCGCCGCGCGGCGCGCTTCTTCTTCCGATTTCAAGCGTATCGCCATTGCCGCTGCCGCAGCCGTTGCAGCACTTGCCGCCGCAGCGGCTGCGGTTGCGGCTTGGGCCGCTTCCGCTTCCGATTTTTTGACCCGCGCAGCTTCAGCCTCAGCGACGAGCCGTGCTGCCGCCTCCGTCTTTAGACGTGCCGCTAATTCGGTCTCGGCCTTGGCTGCCGCCGCCGCTTGTGCCGCCACCATCTGCCGCGAGCCTTCTTCGATTTTCGCTTTTTCAGCCGCCATCTCGGCGAGCTTTGCGTCCATCTCGGCACGCATTTTTGCTTCCTGATCGGCCAACATGCGTTTCACATCGACTTCCGCACGCTCTTTGGCGCTCGCTTCCGCGCGCGCCAAGCTGGCGCGCTCCGTCACGAGTTGCTCTTCAAGCATCCGCCGCGCCTCCTCTTGCGCCTCTTCGCGCACGGCCGCTTCGACTTCTTCACGAGCCCCTTCGTCAATATCGGCTTTGAGCAACACCTCCATTTCAGCCCGCACCTTGGCCTCAATTTCGGCCTTGAGCTGGGTACGCAAATCGCGCTGGGCGATGGCGAATTCTTCTTGCTGACGTGCCGAGGCCGCTTCCGCCTCCGCGCGCGCAATACCGAGTGATTTCACCGCCGCTTCTGCTTTCGCGCGCGCCTGCGCGAACGCTTGCGCCTCCGCTTCCGCGCGCGCGCGCGCGGCGGCTAGTTCTTTTTGCTGCGCTTCTTCTTTCTTAATCTGCTCTTGCGTGAGGCGATTGCGCGTGTCCGATAGCGCAGCCTGCTGCTTACGTTCAGCTTCGACGCGCGCTTCTAGCTCGGCGCGCGCACGTGCTGAGGCTTCCTGCGCCGCCTTGGCTTCCACTTGTGCGCGGGCTTCCGCTTCTTTGCGCGCGCGCGCTTCAACTTCCAAACGTGCTCGTAATTCTGCTTCACGCTCCGCACGCGCACGCGCCTCGGCTTGGGCGCGCGCCGCCGCCTCACGCGCCTGCAAGGCCGTCGCCTCAGCCGCAGCACGCAAAGCGAGCTGCGCCGCTTCGTCCACCACGGGTTTTGGTGGTGGCGCGGGTGTGACCGGAAGAGCGTGTTCCACTTGCCCCATCGCCAACGGCGAGCGGTATTTGGAGGGCCCAAAGGTAGGCATGAGATCCGCTAATGGCGCGGGTTTTGCTGATTTGGTGAAATCAAAATCATCGTCGTCACTCGCCCCACCGAAATCCGATAGCGGCGTCTCTATTTTGACTTCAAAAACTTTAATGAACCCCTCTTTTTTGAGCTGCTGCATCGATTTATCGAGCGCTGCCGCCGGGATTTCGTTTTGCTGCGCGATCTGCTCAAGCGTCGATTTACCATCGACAAATTTGAGCACTTTCATTAAGTCGCGCGATAGCGATTGGGTCTTTTGGTTGACCTGTGTGACGCCCTTAGCGGTTTTGGTATAGACGGTTCTTAATTCCATCGGATGGCCTGCCCCGTTTCTCGTTAACGCAAGGCTCAAGCTAACGTTGAGCCCCCCAGTGTTCTTGTATCTGCTAATGTTCTCACGAAATGACCCCATCGTGCGCGTTACCTGTCCGGTGTGGTCGGTTTCCATTTGACATTTGCTGTCAACGCCAGCCCCTGTTTAGCGTTCATTCTTTACGTCCGTTTGGAGTTCGCCATGAAAATTTTAAACCTCGCCAAAGCCACGCTCCTCATAGCCTTCGTCTTGCCGCTCGCGGCCCTCGCGTCAGATCCCCCAGGGCAAGTAGGCCGCATCACCTATATTGAAGGCGATGTCTCGTTTTTTAGCGATACATCGACCGGCTGGACGCGCGCCACGCAAAATTACCCAGTGACCAGTGAAAACTCGGTATGGACCAACGGCCCCGCCCGCGCGGAAGTGCGTATTGGCCCCACAGCGGTGCGTCTTGATGACAATAGCGTGCTCGATTTCATCGAGATTGATGACGGGCGTACCCGCGCGCTACTGCAACGCGGCACCATTTACCTGCGACTGCGCGCGCTGCAAGGCGAGCGCAGCCATGGTGTCGAGATTGATGTTACGGATGGCCGCATCACGCTTGAGGGCAATGGCCGCTACCGGATCGAGGCCGATGAATCGTTACGCGAAAGCCGCGTAACCGTCATGGCCGGGCGCGCGCGCTTTGCGGGCTTAGGCCGCGTCACCACGATTGAGGCGGGGCGCGCTTTTTTTGTCGGTGGTGGCCGGGCACAGTTTGAAAGCGCGCGCACAAGTGAATTCGACCAGTGGGCCATGACGCGCGATGAGGCCTGGGACCAAACCCATAACCGCTATGCCGGCAGTGGCTTCCTCTCGCCTTCGATGACAGGCTACGAAGATTTAGATGCCAATGGCGAATGGGTTGAGGATCGTGAATATGGCCGTCTTTGGACCCCGCATTCGGTTGTCGCCGACTGGGCACCCTACCGTCATGGGCACTGGGCGCATGTTAGCCCGTGGGGTTGGACGTGGGTAGACGATGCGCCTTGGGGCTTCGCGCCCTTCCACTATGGGCGCTGGCTCACGATTGGTTCGCGTTGGTTTTGGTCGCCGGGGAGCTACGGGCTGCGCCCGGTTTACGCGCCCGCGCTGGTTGCGTGGCAAGGCTATCCGGGTGGTACTGATAGCTTTAGTGCTACGGTAGGCTGGTTCCCGTTGGGGCCACGCGAACACTACGTGCCGCACTACCGGCACAACGCTGCCTACCTCCGCAATATCAACCACATCCGCAATCACAATACCGTGATTGCCGCGCCGACACGCTTTGCCAATCACGTACACGGCCGCACCCACGTGCCGCACAATGTGTTTGCCGGCGCAAGGCCGGTAGCGCCACACGCGATCCACGCGGCGGCAGACGGTCGACATCATCACAGCGCGCCGGTGACCATGACACCGCCTAATCGCGGCGCGTGGCGCGCGCCGCACGGGGGCACCGGACCACAACACCACCGTGGCGGGCGTGAGGCCGAAGCGGCAGAGCCCCCGGCGACAACTGGCATCAGCCCTGCGGTCATGCCGGCACTCATGCCCATGCCCACCCCACGCGGCTACCCGCGCCGCCCCGGTGAGCGCGGCTCAATCACGCCGCAAGATGTGAGTGGCCAGCCGATTGTGAATAGCCCACAGCCACCGCTGCGCCCGCTGCCGTCGCAGGCAATGCCAACGCCCGCCGCCCCTGCCGTGCAGGGCGGTGCGCCAATGATGCCAATAGCCCCACCACGCCAAGCCGGTATGCCGCGCGCGCCACAGCAGTCTGGCATGATGCCGCCCTTGGTGCCGTCGGCAGGCCCTACGCTGGTTCAACCCCCGCAGCCACCGCGCCAGATGGCGCTACCACCGGCACCGCCGCAGGGGCTTCAACCTCAACCGGTGCAACTTGGCGCACCCGTGCTCGCTCCACCCGTGCCGCCGCAGCGCCCCATGCGCGTGCAGTCTGGCGCAGTGCAGCCGATGATTTTGGCACCCGCAGTTGGTAATGCGCCCGTCATGAATTCACCCGCGCCACCGCCTGCTGCGGAACGGCATCATCAGCTAAAGCCCGCGCTACAATCGAAGCCTGAGGGTAAAGACAAGCTACGCGAGCCTGGCCAGTCGGCCAACATTCAGTAATTCGTGGCCTGAAGGCGTGACGCGTAACTTAAAAGCACCACTTCAACGACGCGAAATAGAGCAGCATCTCCGGGGTAAGGTAGCCCTGAAAAAGTGCTGCCGAGATGCCCGCAAAGGCGATGAACGCGATGCTCAAGGCAATTGATTTCGCGCGCGGCCTCATGCGAGGGCGGGCTTTCGGTCTAGTGCCGTCTCGCGTATGGGCATACACACGAGTGCTGCCGCCAGGCCCAAGGCAATTGAAATCCACCATGCCCAGTCGTAAGACTGGGTGGTATCAAATATCCGCCCGCCGAGCCACGCCCCGGCAAAGCTGCCAATCTGGTGACCAAAAAATACCGTGCCCGAAAGCATCGACACGTGCTTTAGGCCATATATCTGTGCCACGAGTGCATTGGTGAGTGGCACCGTGGAGAGCCACAAAAAGCCCATGCAAAAAGCGAATATATAAAGTGAGGTGGGTGAAATCGGCAGCGAGATGAAGACAAAAATAATCAGCGCCCGCAGTGCGTAAATCGCGGTCAACAGCCATTTTTTTGAAAATACGCCACCCAGCCACCCTGCCCCGTAGCTACCAAAGATATTGCCAAAGCCAATCAGCGCAAGTGCAGTCATGCCGACGGTGATGCTAAATCCTTTGTCGATCACGTAGCTTGGGAGATGGAGGCCGATGAAGGTGGTGTGTACACCGCAGACAAAATAGCTCCAGAATAAAAAATGAAAGCTGCGCTCACCCAGTGCCTCGCCGAGTGCCGCGCGTACGGTCTGCGTCGAGGCATCGGCCGCGCGTGAGGCGCTAGACTGAAACGGGGTGTAGTGCTTAACCATCCACCAGGCAATCGGCACGATTAGGGCACTCACCGCCGCCAACGCAAAGAGTGCTTGATACCAGCCCAAACTTACAATCATGCCCTGACCGATGGGCACCATCGCGAACTGCCCGAACGAGCCGCCTGCGCCCGCAATACCTAGGGCTAAGCTGCGCTTTTCCGGTGGCACCGCACGCGCAATCACACCCATTACGACAGCAAAAGTCGTGCCCGAAAAAGCCAAGCCAATCATCAGCCCCGCCGATAAATTAAGCGTCGTAGCCGTGCCCGAATGCGCCATCAGCACGAGCCCTAGCGCGTAAAGCGTGGCTCCAACAAACAACACGCGCGCTGAACCAAACCGATCCGCAATTGCGCCCGTGAACGGCACCGCAGCCCCCCACATTAAATTTTGAATCGCAATGGCGAATGAAAACGTCTCACGTGAAAAATCGTTGGCGAGCGTCATGGGTGGCATGAGGAGCCCCATGGTTTGGCGCACCCCCATCGCCACCATCAAAATCAATGCACCGCAGGCGACAACGATGAGGGCGGTGCGACTAAGTTCGGTCTTGGCGGGTTCGGTCATGAAGGATTTTTCAAGGAGCGGGGCTAGTGAATTGTAGATGGAGCTTATCAATCTCGGCGCGCGTTTCGGTATCTAAGGTCACGCCTAGCGCATCAATATCTTCTTTGAGTTGTGTGCGTGTGGTGGCGCCAATAATCGTGCTCGCCACAAATGATTGCCCATAACAGAACGCAAGTGCCAACTGAGTGAGTGTGAGGCCACGCGATTTCGCCAGGGCCTGATAGGCGCGCACGGCAGGCACCACGTTTGGCGCGCTATAGCGCTGGCCGAACGCGGGGAAAAGCGTGAAGCGCGCGTCAGCTGGCGCGCCATCCAGATATTTTCCGGTGAGATGCCCAAACGCTAACGGGCTATAGGCGAGTAACCCTACATTTTCGCGGTAGCTAATTTCGGCAAGCCCCGGCTCGTACATGCGATTGATGAGGCTGTACGCGTTTTGCGTAGAGACCACGCGCGGCAAGCCTTGGGTTTCGTGCAGGTGGAGGCAGCGCATCATCCCCCACGGGGTTTCGTTCGAGAGCCCGATGTGGCGAATGCGGCCTGCCTTGATCTCGTCGGCAAGGGCTGCGAGCGTTTCTTCCAGCGCCACCGATTCGCGCTCGATAGCCGGGTTAAACAAGTAGCCGCCAAAGGTAGGCACATTGCGCGCTGGCCAATGCAACTGGTAGAGGTCGATATAGTCGGTTTGTAATCTGGCGAGGCTATTTTTTACGCCGCGTTGAATGTCTTCCCGCGAGAACGCGCGCAGCTCGCCGCGCACCCAATGCACATCACGCGGGCTTCGCGCGGGGCCAGCACACTTGGTCGCGAGCACCACCCGTTCACGCGTGGCCGCACCGTGTTTTTTGAGCCAGGTGCCAATAATTTTTTCTGTCGCACCATAAGTTTCTGCGCGCACCGGCACCGAATACATTTCGGCCGTGTCAATAAAATTGATGCCGCGCGACAGCGCGTAATCCAATTGGGCGTGCCCGTCGGCCTCCGTGTTCTGCTGGCCCCATGTCATGGAGCCTAGGCAAATCGGTGTGACGTGCAGTGTGCTGGTGCCGAGGGGGGACGTTTTCATCGTAAAAATTGTTGGGTGAGTCGGAGGAATTGTACGCGCAACCACCTACTCGCCGGGACGAGTGCGATTAGTTTGTTAACCAACAACCCACAAACACCCCAAATGCCTCGCCAGTGCTGGACTTTGGGCGTAGCAGCTTGTACTAGCCGACCAGTGCGGACATCGCTGGCACCGCCACAATTCAGAACGTTTAAGGATTTCCCCAAAGACTTACAGCCGATCGGCGCGCAACATCACCCCCACTGCAAACCAACCACACAAGGGGCAATCAAATGAAGAATGAGTTTACTTTGTTGAGTCGGACGGTTCGCGCCGTCATCGCTATCGTGGCGGTTGCCATCAATTTTTCGATTTTCTCGCTGTTAAACGATATTGCGGGCAGCTACCCGAGCGTGAAATCGACTATGCCGACTGCCTCGTCGCACTTTGTATCGAACTAGCCAGTCTCGCCACCGCGCATCCTACGATGCGATTCAAAATCACTAAAGGAGTGAAAATCATGAAACACTTTACTGAACACTATCTGACCCTAGCCAACACGTTGGCCGTTACGCTCACGTTTCTATTTGCCGCTGTGACCATCCCGATGTACGCCGCGTTTTCAAATATCGCCTAGTCTCAAAAAAATTAACGCAAGTAAAAATAGCAAGGCAGCGCTTATGCTCAGCCGAGCGCAGGCATTCGCCGCATCTACAGACCTACGCAACAAAATGCAGCAACTCGGCATTGCGGATAAGGCGGGTGTGTACTTTTTATAAAACTAACCGCTAACAATGGCCACTACGCGCCTTCACAACGTTGGCTTCAACCACTCCCGAAGATTCGTAATCGCGATCTCATAGGTCATCGCGCGTCCCGTGTTTTCGGCAAGCTCGAATTCACGCTCCCCAAGCGCTTCTCGGGCTCGTTGTAAGAATGGTCTGAGGAAAGCCTCATCCGCCACGTCGCGGTGACGACCTATTTGTTCAGTGTGAAACACAGCTGCACCGTTGAAACACGCAGCGCATTGCCAATGCCCACGCCTTGCAGCAAGCCCCGCACAGACCTCCATCACGACCAGTCTCCCGCGTTGAGAATCGAGTTCGTCACAAATCGCCAGCGACTCGATCAGCATCGTGCGTGCGCGTGTCGGAGCACCTTCTAGCGCCGCAACCATGGCCAGATTGTTCAGCGAAATCATCGTGCGTAGGCGATCACCTCTGGCGCGCGCGTGCATCAAGCCTTCTTCATACAATCCACGCGCGGAGTCGAGGTGCCCTTCCAGTCGCTCCAGTTCCGCAATCGCGGTAACCACTTGCCCACCCAAATCGGCATCAGCGTTGCACTGCGTGGCGACAGCGCGTGCTTCCTCCAGGCACGCTCTCGCCGCAGCATAGTCATGCACGCTGAGCAAGACAAATCCAAGCCGTGATAATGCATTAGCCAGCAGCTCGATGAAATTGTCTTCGCGGGCGATGGCGGCACTTTCCTTCAGGTGCGTCTCGGCCTCCTTGAAGAGCCCTCGGTATTCGCACAACCAACCAACATGGAGCAGCGCCTCGCAGCGCAGCTTGGTGGCAGTTTCGGCACCGGCTCTCGCCAGTGCGCGCAAGTA
The DNA here is from genome assembly GCA_043772475.1 of Burkholderiales bacterium. Taxonomy (GTDB): domain Bacteria; phylum Pseudomonadota; class Gammaproteobacteria; order Burkholderiales; family Usitatibacteraceae; genus UKL13-2. Next base: position 5,019 of record JAYVGG010000283.1, on the reverse strand, counting down.
GGCGCGATGACCTTGCTCTAACAAGCCCCGGTTGAGCCAAAAACGCATGAGCGCATTGACTAAGCGTAAGCCCAGTTCGCCGCCACTCTCGCTTTCATCACAGCAATCGTGGGCGGCGTGCAAATTACCGCGCTCAATATCGAGCCGCGCGAGCCAAGCCCCTTGCTGCAACCCAACCAATTCGCCCCTAGCCGTTTCAGTCAGGGCGAGGTAAAAATCGAGATGCCGCGCACGGACGCGGCGCGCTTCCTCGATCTGCGCGAGACGCGCGAGCGCAAAGTGGCGAAGCGTTTCAAGCAAGCGATAGCGCGGCACGCCAGCGCTATCGGGCTCGACAATCAAGAGCGATTTATCGACGAGCGCACCTAGATGATCGAGCACCGCCCAGCTATCCATTTGATCGTCCGCCGCCACATGCCGCGCGGCATCGAGCCCAAAACTGCCGACAAATACCCCCAGCCTTGCAAACACGGCCTGTTCAGCGGGCGCCAATAAATTATGGCTCCAATCGACTGCGGCATTGAGCGTGCGATGGCGCGGCAGTGCGAGGCGCGAGCCGCCGGTAAGCACGCGAAACCGCTCACCCAGATGCGAGCGCAAGCCATCCACCCCAAGCAGCGATACACGCGCCGCCGCAAGCTCGATGGCAAGCGCCATGCCGTCAAGGCGCGTGCAAATATCGATGGTGGCGACAATATTATTCTCGGTGAGGGCAAAACTCGGATTCGCCGCGAGTGCGCGCGCTTCAAACAAAGCAATCGCGCCAAACTGGCGCGCATCGGCAACCGTTGTCTCGCCTGGGAGCGCGAGTGGGCGGATGCGAAACACTTGCTCCGATGGCAATTTCAGCAGCGCCTGCGAGGTGGTCAGGATGCTGATGCAAGATGTCATGCACAGCACATCGTTTACAACTTTAGCCACGTCGTCGAGCACGTGTTCGCAATTATCGAGCAGCAGTAGCATAGGGCGGCTCAGATTGGCCGTTGCAATAGCCGAAATCGCGGCGCACCCATTTAGCTTTACCTGCATCGCGGCAGTAATCGCATGAACCACACGCCAGCCGTCTTTGAGTAAGGCAAGCTCTACTTTGAAAACCCCACCAGGGTAGTGCTCGCGAAGCCGATTCGCGACCGCCTCGGCCAGCACCGTCTTGCCCATCCCACCCGCACCAACAACGGTGACGAGCCGACTTCGCTCGACCAGCTCGCAAAGCGCGGCACTATCCTCCTCGCGGCCGTAGAGGGGCGGCAGAATGCGCGCTAGATTTGATCTCGGTTCGCTCTTGCTGCTGGCGTTTGGCGCGGATGGGGGCGCAATCTGAGTTCGCGGCGCGCAGTCGTTTAAGCGCGCCGCGAACCGATAGCCACGTCCGGGGATAGTCGCGATTGTTGAGGAACCCAGAATTTTGCGTAGCGCGCTCACATGTACTTGGAGATTATTTTCTTCCACAACCAATCCCGGCCAGACAAGCTCGAGAAGCTCGTTCTTGCTCACCACACGATCACGATGCTCAATGAGCACGAGCAAAATATCGAGCGCCCGCGCGCCAATTTTTATCGGCTCGGCATCAATGAGAAGCTGACGTTGTGCGCGCTCAACGACACAACGATCAAAAGCGAAGGTATCATGCGTTGGGTCGTGGGCGATGGTCATGGCGCGCTCATCAACGGCCCACTGCCATGCACGCGGAGACCCACGAAGAAAGCGCTGTGAGGCTGGCTCATTGGCCGCAAGATCGGGCGCGCTGGTCGGCAGCGCACTTGACCCGATGCCTGCGACGTGAAGCTGGTCAATGTCCGGTTGCATTTTCCCCACTTTCCCCTCCGCCAACGCCGTCTAAAAAAGAGGCCGCGCAACGGAAAAAATCGAGAAGCGTTATATTGTTACTTTTTTGTAACTTCGCTTTATTATGGCCCGCCCAATTTTAATGTCAATAGGTGATTGGAGACACGTTTGAAGACTTACAAAATTGCAACTATTCCCGGCGACGGCATCGGCAAAGAAGTGGTGCCGGCTGGCCGCGAATTGCTGGAGGCCCTCGCTACCGCAAACAGCACGTTCCGCTTCGAGTTTGAGAATTTTGATTGGGGTGGCGACTACTACCGCAAGCACGGCGTGATGATGCAAGCCGATGGCCTCGATTCACTACGCAATAAAGATGCGATCTTGTTCGGCTCAGCCGGTGACCCAGATATTCCCGATCACATCACGCTGTGGGGTTTGCGTCTCAAGATTTGCCAAGGCTTCGATCAATACGCGAACGTGCGCCCCACCCGCATCTTGCCGGGCATTGATGCGCCGCTTAAACGCTGTAAGCCGGAAGATTTGAATTGGGTGATCGTGCGTGAAAACTCTGAAGGCGAATACGCGGGGGTGGGTGGCCGCGCGCATCAGGGGCACCCGATTGAGGTCGCCACCGATGTCTCGATCATGACGCGTGTCGGCGTGGAGCGTATTCAGCGCTTTGCTTTCAAGCTCGCGCAGTCACGCCCACGCAAACATTTGACGCTCATTACCAAAAGCAACGCGCAGCGTCACGCGATGGTGATGTGGGACGAGATCGCAAAAATTGTGGCGAACGATTTCCCTGATGTGACGTGGGATAAAGAGCTGGTGGATGCCGCAACGGCGCGCATGGTGAACCGCCCGGCGAGCCTTGATACGATTGTTGCCACCAATCTACACGCCGATATTTTGAGTGATCTTGCAGCAGCACTCGCGGGGAGTCTCGGCATCGCGCCGACCGCGAATCTCGACCCGGAACGCCGCTACCCGTCAATGTTTGAGCCTATTCATGGCTCGGCGTTTGACATCATGGGCAAAGGGCTCGCGAACCCGGTGGGGACGTTTTGGTCGGTCGTGATGATGTTGGAGCACTTGGGTGAAGACGCAGCAGCGGCGAACGTGATGGCAGCCATTGAGCACATCACAGCGGACCCCGCTTTGCACACGGGGGACTTGGGCGGGCGGGCAACGACACGAATGGTGACGGATGCGATTTGCGCCAGGGTTGCGAATACGGGCGCGTAGCAGAACGGCTCAAAGCCCGCGTGGTTATTGGCGTTTTGCCTGCTGCCCTCGCATTCGAGGCATCCCTCTTAACTTGTCATTGCGGGCTTGACTCGCAATCTTGCGGCGTGCGGCGCACTAAATTCTTGTCATGCCGAGCGAAGTCGAGGTATCTGCTTTATTTGAGCGTTCGCGCCATGCCACCTGAAAGCAGATCCCTCGGCTTCGCTCGGGATGACAGGCTTAGATTGATGCCTTGAATTGGTTGCGTGAAATGTGACGAACGACGCTGGATTGCGGGTCAAGCCCGCAATGACAATTCACACTTGCCCTGCCGAGCGACGCCCTGGCATCTGCTTTATTTGGGCGTTCGCGCAATGCCGCCTGAAAGCAGATCCCTCGGCTTCGCTCGGGATGACAAGTTTCATTAGACCTTGAGCCCACCACGAAGAAACAAAAACTACCGTTTCGCCGCTTCCCAATACGGCGGATCGCCGAATGTTTTCTTTAGAAAATCAATAAAAAATCTTACCTTAGCGGGCAGGAATTTTCGATCTGGGTAGACCGCGTGAATATCGTTACCCGGTGCCGCGAATTTGGGCAGGACTTCGATCAAGCGACCACGCTCGATTTCTTCCGCTACTTCCCAAGCACTTCGCCAAGCGAGGCCGTGGCCGGCGATAGCCCAACGTGTTAGCACCTCGCCGTCGTTGCATTGCATGTCACCCGCCACTTTCACATTGAGCGCGCGCGCTTTGCCGTTGGTGTCGGTTGGGTCGCGAAAATGCCAGGAGTCCGCTAGGCCCTCTTCGGTCGCGGTGACGAGACAATTATGTTTGGCCAGATCCTGCAAAGCGAGCGGCTTGCCGCGACGTTTGATGTACGACGGGGCGGCGACAACCACGCGATGGTTGCGCGCAAGTTTGGTGGCGATTAAATCGGCATTGCGTAAATCAGCAATGCGGATCGCAAGATCGACACGCTCATTTTTAAGGTCAACAATGCGCTCCGACAAATGCAGGGTCACGCTCAAATTCGGGTGTGCTGCGGTGAATGTCGCTATGTGTGGCGCGATATGCTTCCTGCCAAACGACGTGGGAGCCGAGACAATGAGACGACCCGTGGCGCTCTTGGCACCGACCGTGAGCGCCTCTTCAGCCGCGCGCAGCTCATTCAAGATATTTCGCACGTCATCGTGAAAAACGAGGCCTTCGGGTGTGAGCGTAATTTTGCGCGTGGATCGGCGAAAAAGCTTTACGCCGAGCTGTTCTTCGAGCTGGTCGATACGTCGGCCCACCATCGCAGGTGTCACGCCTTCTTCGCGCGCAACTGCGGAGAGGCTTTCGGTTTTTGCGACGTCTAAAAACGTTTGCAGCGCCTTAAAACGATCCATTTCAATCTCCTCGACTTCGGGTGCAAAGTATCAAATGATTTTGTTTTTAGCGCTATTATCTAACTTATAATGACATAATAAGCTTTCGTCGCTATCTTGTAAATCACAATCTTTTATCCCTGCCCCACATCTGGACTCATCATGACTATCGCCCCTATTCTGCCCGCTGGCCTCACGATTAGCGTAAGCCTTGCCGCGCCACAGGCCGAAATCCTCACCGCCGAGGCACTTGCCTTTGTAGCAACACTAGCGCGGCAATTTGAGCCCACCCGCCAAGCGCTGCTCGCGGCGCGCATCGTGCGCCAACGCGAATTCGATCAAGGTGCTCTCCCCGATTTTCTCGTTGAAACCAAACACATCCGCGAGAGTATCTGGACGGTCGCCCCGCTGCCACAAGATTTGCTCGACCGCCGCGTCGAGATCACGGGCCCCACCGACCGCAAAATGGTCATCAACGCACTGAACTGTGGCGCGTCAACCTTCATGGCCGATTTTGAAGATGCTAACTGCCCGACGTGGGAAAACATGCTTAGCGGGCAGATCAATTTACGCGATGCAATCACGCGCACGATTAGCTTTGAAGGCAAAAACAAAACGTACAAACTTAACGAGAAAAC
>JAYVGG010000282.1:0-11675 GCA_043772475.1 Burkholderiales bacterium | reverse complement strand
CAAAAAAGCGCGCGACTCCAATCTGCGCCATCGCCCGGTGGGCCTTGGCATCATGGCGTTTCAAGATTGCCTGCACGAGATCCGCGTGCCGTATGCCAGCAAAGCCGCCGTTGAGTTCGCCGACCGCTCGATGGAAGCTGTCTGCTACTACGCCTATTGGGCCTCGACCGAATTAGCCGAAGAGCGCGGCCGCTACTCGTCCTATGCCGGCTCACTCTGGGATCGCGGCATCTTGCCGCAAGACTCGCTCAATTTATTGCGCGAAGAGCGCGGCGGCTTTGTCGAAGTCGATATGTCGGTTTCCATGGATTGGGATCTACTGCGCGCACGCATCAAGAGCGTCGGGATGCGGAACTCCAATTGCGTGGCCATTGCGCCTACCGCAACCATTTCCAACATCATTGGTGTCTCGGCGTGTATCGAGCCGACCTTCCAAAATTTATTCGTGAAGTCAAACCTCTCGGGTGAGTTTACGGTCGTCAATGATTTCCTCGTGCGTGACTTAAAAACACGTGGTTTATGGGATGAAGTGATGATCTCCGACATCAAATACTTCGACGGCTCGCTGGGCAAGATTGATCGTATCCCCGCTGATCTACGCGAGCTCTACGCGACCGCGTTTGAAGTCGATACCAGCTGGGTGATCGAAGCCGGCGCGCGCCGCCAAAAGTGGATAGACCAAGCGCAGAGCTTAAATATCTACATGGCCGGCGTATCAGGCAAAAAGCTCGACGAAACCTACAAGCTCGCCTGGCTACGTGGCCTCAAAACCACCTACTACCTGCGTACCCAGTCGGCGACGTCGGCCGAGAAATCGACTGGCCGTGGTGGTGAGCTTAATTCGGTGCCGATCAGCGGTGGCATGGCAGCTAGCGCCGGTAGCGCGATGGGTGCATCGGCTAATCCACCTGTTGATGTCAGTATTGATGATGCGATTCTTGACGGGGCGAAATTCTGCTCGATTGATAACCCGGAATGTGAGGCGTGCCAATAAACTTGGCAGAAAGGAAATCACCATGCAATTTCACGTCTTTCAAGATGTCTCACTCGCGTGGCGCTGGCAGCTTTCTGGCGACAACGGTAAGAAACTCGCTGACTCCGGCGAAAGCTTTCGCGATAAAGATGCTTGTCTTGATTCCATCTTGGCCGTGCAATCGTCCGATCAGGCGATTGTGATTGAAAACGTGACGAGCCTGATGGATAGTGAGCTTTTACAAATGCCGGGATTTTTTCGCACGCACTAGATTTTTTAATCGCAAGGCTGTACGTAGCAGCTGAAAATTTGTTTCACCACACCAACTAGAAAGGAATCACCATGGGACTCATGAGCTTTATGAAAGAAGCCGGACAAAAATTGTTCGGTAGCAAAGAGGCAGAAAAAGCCGCCGAAGCCGTCGCCACCGCACCAGACCCTGCGGCTGCACAGGCCAAGGCCGATGCGCTTAATAAAGCGGCAGCGGAAGCGATCGTGGGCTACATTAAAGCGCAAGATCTTGATGCCAAGGCACTCGATGTTGCGTTCGATGGTGCGACATCAACGGTGAACGTGTACGGGGTTGCCGAAGACCAAGAGACGAAAGAAAAAATCTTGCTCTGCTGCGGCAACGTATCGGGTGTGGCCAAAGTCAACGACCGCATGGAAGTGGAAAACCCAGAGCCAGAAGCGCAATACCACGAAGTGGTTTCTGGCGACACGCTTTCCAAAATCGCTAAGAAATTTTATGGCGACGCCATGAAATACCCCGCGATTTTTGAAGCTAATAAACCGATGTTGAGCCACCCGGACAAGATTTACCCCGGCCAATTACTGCGTATCCCGCCCGAAGAATAAGTGCGCCGCCACACCGACTTGAACGCCTCAAGCCGTAGGTCATAAGCTGTACTGTCATGCCCCGCATTGGGTGGTTTTAGTTTTCCCGCCCAATGCGGTTTTACAAAACAACAACTAGGAGTTATTTGCTATGTCATTAACCTGGGATGAAACCCCGCAAGCCCGCGCGCAGCCAAGTGCTGCCGCCACCCACGCCGCCGTGAATCCGGTCGCCCCCATACACACGCTCACCACGGCCGCACTCGCCTCACTGCCCGCACGTGAGCCCTTTAGCACCGTGCCTGCTGCATTGGTGCCCGCGCGCACCGGTGCCGAAGACGCAGAAGCCAAGATGGACGCGCGTTTCCAGCGTGTAAGTGCTGACGAAAAACGCGTCATCAACGGCAAATCTGACGTAAACCAACTCGTGCCCTTCAAATACAAATGGGCATGGGACAAATATTTATCCGGCTGCGCGAATCACTGGATGCCGCAAGAAGTCAACATGACGCGCGACATCGCCACCTGGAAAGACCCGAATGGCTTGACGGATGACGAGCGCTTGATCGTCAAGCGTAACTTAGGCTTTTTTGTCACCGCCGATTCACTCGCCGCCAACAACATCGTGCTCGGCACCTATCGCCACATCACCGCGCCCGAATGCCGCCAATACCTGCTGCGCCAAGCGTTTGAAGAAGCCATCCACACCCACGCCTACCAGTACATCACGGAGTCGCTGGGCCTCGATGAAGCCGAAATTTTCAACGCCTACAACGAGATCAAATGCATCCGCGACAAAGATCGCTTCCTGATCCCGTTCATCGACATCCTCTCCGACCCCGATTTCAAAACCGGCACGTTCGAGAACGATCAAGCGTTACTGAAATCCCTCATCGTCTTTAGCTGCATCATGGAAGGCTTGTTCTTCTACGTTGGCTTCGTGCAGATCTTGTCACTCGGCCGCCAAAACAAAATGACCGGTGCCGCAGAGCAGTACCAATACATCCTGCGTGACGAATCGATGCATTGCAGCTTCGGCATTGACCTCGTCAACACCGTCAAGCTAGAGAACCCGCAGCTCTGGACCAACGAATTCAAAAAAGAAATCGAAGTTATTTTCCGCAAAGGCGTCGAGCTCGAATACGCGTATGCCGAAGACACCATGCCACGCGGCGTGCTGGGCTTGAATTCAACCATGTTCAAGGAATACCTCCGCTTCGTCGCCAACCGCCGGGCGCAGCAGATTGGGCTGGATGTGCTGTATCCGGGTGCGACGAACCCATTCCCGTGGATGTCGGAGTTGATTGATCTTAAGAAAGAGAAAAACTTTTTTGAGACGCGGGTGATTGAGTATCAGACGGGGGGGGCGTTGAATTGGGAGTGATACGCAACTTTGCTACCTACTGACGAGTAATGCGCTGCGATGGGCAAACTTGAAAAGCTAATTGAGAAAATACTCCTCGGTAGCAGCGACGCGAACATTGGCTTCGAGGAGCTATGCGATGTGCTCGTAAATCTCGGTTTTTCGCAACGCATCAAGGGCAGCCACCATCTTTTCTCCCGGTCAGGAGTGGAGGAGTTGATCAACTTGCAATGCGATGGCAGCAAAGCCAAACCCTACCAAGTGCGACAGGTTAGGGGCATCATTCAGCGCAATAACCTGTGGAGCCGCCAATGAACTGGAAATACGAAGTCATCATTTATTGGAGCAATGACGACAACGCGTTTGTCGCGGAGGTGCCAGAGTTGTCTGGTTGCATGGCTCACGGCGAGACGCAAAACAAGGCGCTCAAAAGTGCCAATGAGGCGATCGCCCTTTGGCTCAGCGCAGCACAGGAGCTGGGGCGGGTTGTGCCGGAGCCCAAAGGGAGGCGGTTGTTGTATGCGTAGGCAGGGTCGGGTTGAGTGTGGGAACCGCACATGGCGCCCGATGTCATGGCTTCGCCGACCGCGGTGCCAACAAATCGACCTCTAGCCCACTACCACAAACCCATTCCCATGCATGTCAGGTCATATCGATCTTAAGAACGAGAAAAACTTTTTTAGATGAGCGTGATTGAGTATAAGAGGGGGGAGACGTTGAATTGCGAATAGCGATACTAGCTGCATTGCACAATGAGAGACCAATCTAAATGTCCGGTGTCGAAAAAAATTGCTGAGGAAGCGGTTAAAGCTATCTTTAGGATAGGTTCTTCCACCACCATGAAAAATCTGCCCGCAGCATTCCTATTTGCCGGCACGCTTGCGCTTGCAGGCTGCCCGTCGCCTCTGCACCCTACTCCCAATTCTGAGACGCGCAACGCGATGAGATAGACGAGCCCCTCACTGCCCAGCCGATTACGATTGGCGTAACATTGGCGCTCATGCATTCCCACGAGGCCACAAAATGAATTTAGTTTTTGCGCGTATCTTCGCCTTGCTCACGCTGTGCTGTGCGGCCACTTGCACCCCCGCACTCGCCGCCGAAATGACCTTCCAGTTCATCAACGACTCCGAGCGCGCGATGAACGTAAAACTTTTTTCCCGTGCCGAATCGAACCAGCAATGGCCGTCTGTCGCGAGAGCGTACTCGCTTAAGCCTGATGCGGCCGTGCAGGAGATCAAGATCACGTGTGCAAAGGGCGAGCAGATTTGCTGGGGCGCTTGGGTGATCACGCAGAGCGAAAGCGGCGCGATCACGGGGCCCAACGGTGAGCGGCAGCAGCGGCGGGTCGGTAGAACCAGCATGGGCGCTGGCGACCGCGGGCAGCGCAGCTGTGAGCGCTGCTGTCATATCTGCGAAGATGCCAGCACGATGCCCGTCACAAAACTCGCTAATCCAAGGCCAGAGGCGCAGTAAGCCAATGACCGAGCGTCGTCTATTTATTGTGAAAGCGATGACGGCGAAACGGGTGCTTGTTGCATCCATGCTGATGTCGATACTGGCCTCCTGCGTAACGTCTGGCGTGAATGGGTTCCGCCCCGATCTCAACGACGAGATCATCAAGTCGATCAAGCAGGGCGACACCGAGTCATCGGTAATCGCTAAGCTGGGCGCGCCGTTTGAGCGCGCGCGGTTTGCGAATCTGAAGGCAACCGCGCTTGATTATTTTTATCGTGATACCTGGGGCTACCGTGCCGAGATGGCGGTCATGATCGGTGACGATGGCCTTGTGCAGAGCCTGATTTCATCGCGTCCTGATGCTGATCGTGGCAACCAATAATCCGCCAAACACCGCGCCAGTATTGGTGTTTGAGGATAATACCGACTCCCCTACGTGCTGCTTTGCAAGTGCGCGGCGCACACGAATTGCTTCATGTTCATGAAATTATTTTTCGCAATCCTCCTCGCGGGCAGTATCAGCGCCTGCGTAAGTGATGGCGTGCGGTTTTATCGTCCTGATCTTAACGACGACATCGTGCTATCCATCAAGACCGGTGACACCGAATCCGCTGTCGTCGCCAGGCTTGGCGAGCCTTATCGGCGTATTCGCTTCGATAATTTGCGCGAGGCGGCGATGGATTATCGCTATCGCGACACGTGGGGCTATTGGGTCGATCACTCGATCATGATTGGTGACGATGGCCGGGTGAGCGGGCGATTTTCGGCGCGTATCGAGGTGGGGCGTGATCGGTATTCAAGTCTGAACCACTAAATCACATGAGGCGCGCCCTGCCGCGCCCGACACAAAAATCCACTGTCAAGACACATTCATCGGCGTATATTTAAGTCTGTGATTGCGGTTCCGTGTGGGAAGCGCCAAGGCGTAGATCGTGACCTAGTTGTCAGTGGCACCACAAGTCGTTGTGGTCGGCATGCTTAGGTTTTGAATGCGTCAACAAATTGGCAGGTCGTCTTACTTAATTCGACCGAGTATCCAGACAACAATAATCATCATCATCGGGAAAAGTCGTGGCAACGGGTGGGGCGCATCGGCGTTTCTCTCTGCACAGGCCGTGACTTATATTCATCATCAACTAACCCCCAAGAAATTTATCTCCGGAGGTTTCAAATGTTAGTGTATAAAAAAATCTCAATCGCACTCGCACTCGCAGGTGTATTTGCTGGCGCATCCGCGCACGCACAGTCGAGCACCTACAACCCATCTTGGTACATTGTGCCGAGTGCTGAGCTGCTGCGTCATGACACATCGAGATTTGGTGTGAATACCGATGGCGCAGGCGTTGGCTTGCGCTTGGGTAAATCGCTCTCGCCGATGCTCGACGTGCAGTTTGGCCCGACCTATGCGCGTAGCCGCCAAAACAATTTGCGTTACGCGCAAACTACGTTTGGCGCGGACGCACTATTCTTGTTTTCGCGTAGTGCGTTGCGCCCGTTTGTCGTCGTCGGCGCGGGGATGGCAAAGGACAACGTTTCTAATTCAATCCTCAATACCTCGCGCACCAAGACCTCGCCTGAGGCCAATCTTGGCCTCGGTTTGCAGGTGAGCCTCACGAATCGGGTCTCGTTGCAAATTGATGCGCGGCGCGTTGCCAGCTTTTTAGACGGCAATGAATTCGGTAATCGCCGCGCGTACAACAACTATTTTGAAGTCGGCACGATTGTCGCGTTCGATGCACCCGTACGCGAGGCTCCGGTGATTCGCAAGGTCGAGCCGCCACCCATGGTACGTCGTGCTGATCCACCACCCCCGCCGCCGCCGGCACCAGTCGCTACGCCGCAGCCGATCCCAGCGCCGCCACCGCCGCCCGTGGTTGTGCCCGCGCCGCCTCCCCCGCCTGTGCGTGCCGTAGCACCGCCGCCGGTGTACGTGGAAGCACCACGCTTCGAGCGCATCACGTTGTCGGATACCGAGCTCTTTGCCTTCAATCGCGCGGAGCTTAAGATGCCGCAGCCGAAGCTAGACGAAATTGCCGCAACGCTAAAACGTAACCCGCAAATCGGCAGCATTGTGGTGAGCGGCCATACGGATCGTTTGGGCACCGAAGCCTACAACCGGGGGCTTTCGCAGCGCCGTGCCGACGTGGTCAAGGCATACCTGGTACGTAAAGGGGTGGCCGCGAATCGCATCAATGCGGACGGGCGCGCCTCGACTTCACCTGTCGTCGATTGCCCAGAGGGAACGCGCCCAGCCATGATCGCCTGCTTGGCACCTAATCGTCGTGTTGAGGTGGAAGAAACCACGATAGAGCGGCAGATTCGCTAGGTTTAGTTGTTTTTTGATGTGAAAAAAGCCAGTCGAAAGACTGGCTTTTTTCTTTACGGACTGTGGCTAAAGGCCGCGCCCCTATTGGGTTTCCAGCCGATTCATTACTTCGCTACCGCCGCCGAATGTAAGCCCATCACACCAATAATAATCAGCGTGAGCGATACCATTTTGAGCGCCCCGGCCGGCTCCTTGAAATACATAATCCCAATCGCCGCCGTCAGTGCCGTACCCACGCCCGACCAAATCGCATATGCCACCGAAAGATCAATCGTGCGAACCGCGATGGTGTTAAGCCCGAAGGCGCAGCCGTAAAAAGCGAACATCATGATGCTCGGCACAAGCTCGGAAAAACCACGCGAGAGCTTCATGCAAGTGGTACCGGCGACTTCAAATAAAATCGCACCGCCTAAAAAATACCAAGCATTCATTTTTTACCCCGTAATTTGGCGCGCTTAATTTCGGTCTCGCGCTCGAGCCTTCGTAACATGCGCTCGCTCTCGGTCTCGGCCTCGCGGTGCATTTGTGGGAAGGAAGATTTCAAAAACATCCAATCGCGGCTCATAAAGTGATGCCGCGCGGCATCCATCGCGGCCACGCTAGTTTGCGCGCGTAGCTCCATAAAATGGCTCATCAGCAAATCGCGCATCCGTTGCTCGGCCTGCACGTCGAGCTGTTTGAGGCCGTTGACTTTGTAGGCTTCGTCGCGCAGTGCTCCACGTAGCGGCACGTCTTTTAGCTGCGCCACATCTTTCATCGAGCCCGCTTGGCGGATTTTGGTCTGGCGGAAGTGGCAATCGGTCTCAAGGGCCGCCAATTGCACTTCGATGGGGAGGGATTGGGGATCGGTCATGGCGCTATTATCGGGGAAAATCACGCTGTTACTCATGCCCCACCTCGTGTAAGCTACGCCCTCATTTTCTGCAACCTTTTTGACTGTCCAAGATGGCTCAATACGTTTACACCATGAATCGCGTGGGCAAGATTGTTCCGCCCAAGCGCCAAATCCTTAAAAACATCTCGCTCTCGTTTTTCCCCGGTGCCAAAATCGGCGTGCTCGGCACCAACGGCTCGGGTAAATCGACGCTCTTAAAAATCATGGCGGGGATTGATAAAGAGATCGAGGGCGAAGCCGTACCGATGCCGAATCTCAATATCGGCTACCTGCCGCAAGAGCCGCAGCTCAACCCCGACCAAAGCGTGCGTGAAGCGGTCGAGGAGGGCATTGGCGGGGTGCTGGCGGCAAAAAAACGGCTCGACGAGGTCTACGCGGCTTACGCCGATGCGGATGCCGATTTTGATGCCTTAGCTGAAGAGCAGGCGAAATTAGAGGCGATTCTCGCCGCAGGCGACGGTGATAGTGCTGATGCACAGCTCGATATTGCCGCTGATGCGCTGCGCTTGCCGCCGTGGGATGCGCGCATTGGGCATTTGTCCGGTGGCGAAAAGCGCCGCGTGGCGCTGTGCCGCTTGCTGCTTTCTAAGCCCGATATGCTGTTGCTGGACGAGCCAACCAACCACTTAGACGCTGAGAGTGTCGATTGGCTCGAGCAATTTTTGCAAAAATTCCCCGGCACCGTGGTCGCGGTGACCCATGATCGCTACTTTTTAGACAACGCGGCTGAGTGGATCTTGGAGCTTGATCGTGGGTCCGGCATTCCGTGGAAGGGCAATTACTCGTCGTGGCTCGATCAAAAGCAAGACCGGCTGCAGAAGGAAGAATCGGGCGAATCAGCACGCCAACGCGCGCTGAAAAAAGAACTGGAGTGGGTACGCCAGAACCCGAAAGGCCGCCAAGCAAAATCTAAAGCGCGGATGACGCGATTTGAAGAGCTATCAAGCTACGAATACCAAAAGCGTAACGAGACCCAAGAAATTTTTGTACCCGTTGCCGAGCGCCTCGGTAACGAAGTCATCGAATTCAAAAACGTCAGCAAGAGTTTTGGGGATCGCCAGCTCATCGACAATTTCAGTTTCAAAATCCCGCCCGGTGCCATTGTCGGCATCATCGGCCCGAACGGTGCCGGTAAATCGACGCTCTTTAAGCTCATCTTGGGTCAAGAAAAACCCGATAGCGGCGAGGTCGTGATTGGCCCCACGGTCAATCTCGCGTGCGTCGATCAATCACGCGATTTGCTCGAGAACGATAAAACGGTGTGGGAAGGTATCTCCGGCGGCTCCGATATCGTCACCGTCGGCAAATTTGAAATGCAATCGCGCGCTTACATCGGGCGCTTTAATTTCAAAGGCGGCGATCAGCAAAAACTAATCGGCAATCTCTCCGGTGGTGAGCGCGGGCGATTGCATTTGGCGACCACGTTACTCAAAGGCGGCAATGTGCTGCTGCTCGACGAGCCCTCAAACGACCTCGACGTAGAAACCTTGCGCGCACTCGAAGACGCGCTGCAAGAGTTTGCCGGCTGCGTGCTCGTGATCTCGCATGATCGCTGGTTCTTAGATCGTATCGCCACGCATATTTTGGCCTGCGAGGGAGATTCGCAGTGGCAGTTTTACGATGGCAACTACAACGAGTACGAGGCCGATAAACGCCGTCGCCTCGGTGAAGACGGCGCCCGTCCGAAGCGCCTTCGCTATCGCGCACTGAAGTAAATAAAAAAATAAATTGTTGAATTATCCCGCCGGGGGAGGCGGGGGGAGAGCGCGTTGGATGATGATGTTTTTGCCGGCCTAGTTCGGCAACGGGAGGCGGAGTCTGCCCACGATGCCGCCGCGTTCAAGCGCCGCGTGTTGCTTGTTAGCGTCGCCGCTTACGTGGCTTTAGCCCTGTTTCTCATCACCACGGTGGTGCTTCTGTACTGGGGCTTTCGCTGGGCGAGTCATAGCCACAGCATTCGCAATATGATTTTGCTCGGTCTCTTCGCGGCCACCTTGGTGCCGATGTTTTGGGTGGTGGGCAAGTTTTTTTTCATGCGCCTAGACCCGCCACAAGGCCGCGAAATCACGCGCGCGGATGCCCCCAAAGTTTTTGAAGTCCTCGACAAAATGCGCCGAAAGCTCGGCGGCCCCAAGATTCATCACGTCTTGATTGATAAAGACTACAACGCCTCTATTTCGCAGCAGCCGCGCTTTGGGCTCTTTGGCGGGCATACCAATTATCTTTGTCTGGGCTTACCGTATCTACTCGGCACAGCCCCCAAAGAAATGCTCGCCACCATCGCCCACGAATACGGTCACCTCTGCGGCAGCGATGGCAAAATGGGCGCGTGGATTTATCGCCAACGCATCACCTTTAGCGCGCTTCATGAACGCGTATTGGCTGGTGAAGATACGAGCTGGGTCTATGCCACGCTCGCGGTGGGGCTTAATTGGTTCTGGCCGCATTACCACGCCTACACATTTGTACTCTCACGACAACAAGAGTACGCAGCGGATCACACCGCCACCTTGCTCATCGGTGCTGGCGACAACGCGAGCGGATTGGTGCGTGATCATCTTTTAGGCCGCTGGGTAGATCAAGATTTTTGGCGGCAGCTTTATCGGCAAGCGAGCACCCATGAGGCCCCGCGCACTATGCCGTTTGCCACCATGAAGCACGCCTTCGTAGCCGACTACGCGCAATGGGCCACACCCGAGCGACTGCGCGAGGCCATGCGGCGCGACTCCGATTGGCACAATACCCATCCTTGCCTACGCGAGCGGCTTGAAGCCATCGGTGAAAAGCCTGGCCTGCCACCGCCGCTCACGACGGCGGCATCCGATATTTTTCTGGGCGGCTTTACGCAGACGTTGATCGACGAATTTGACCAACTCTGGTGGAAAGATGAAGCCAAGAGCTGGCGCGGCCACCACCAGCGGATTCAGCGCGAAAAATCTGAGCTCGCCACCCTCAACGGCCGACGTATCGAAACGCTCGGCCCGAGCGAGCTTCAGCAATTAGCGCTACTAAAATCAGACCACGAAACCGTCAAAGAAACCAAGCCCGTACTCGAATACCTGCTCGCAAAACCGGGCGGCCCGTACCCAAAAGCCGCGTATTTATTCGGCCGTATATTGCTCGACGAAAAAAACAATCGTGGCCTAGATCACCTCGAAGCCGCCGCGCGCAACGATGCCAATTTAGCCGAGACCGCAACGCGGATTGGCTACGATTATTTGCTTGAGCATAAAGGCGAAGCGGCGGCGCTCGCGTGGTATCAGCGCGTGGTTGAGAGCATCGACTAAGGCTAACTGCTACAACCTCCGCCGCCGCAGCTACTGCCACCGCCACTGTCACCCCCACCGCCACTGTCACCCCCAAAGCTCCAGCCCGAATCGGCTACCCCACTGCCACAGCCGCTGTGACGACCATTACTGTGGCCGCTTTCGGCACCGACCGGCCCTGTTTTCGCGTGTGGCAGCGGCTTACGTTGAAGCTCTGCCACGCTCGTGATGTCGTAGTAAAAACCATCGTAAATCCCGAGCGCGCGATCAATACCGAACAGGAGTGGGATGCCGGCTACACTCGCCCGGGACATCCGCCCAAATGGCTCTTCGCGTAGCGCCGCGAGCGTGTTTTGCAGCGCAAGTGTCCCCGGGTGCCGCGAGGTCGATTCCGGTGCGTGGTGCAGGTAGGTGCCAAACGCTTCGGTGCAAAACGCCCCGTAGGCGCGCGAGATTAAGATGAACTCGTGCCACGCATCATCGACCACCCGCGAGGGCATGCCCATCGACTTGCCGCTCACGGCTGCGTTGGCGGTAAGACAAACGAGAAAGTACTG
>JAYVGG010000281.1:0-6342 GCA_043772475.1 Burkholderiales bacterium | reverse complement strand
GGCGTTTCGGCAATCGGCACGAGATTTTCCTTGCGCGATTTAGCGCGATTGCGGCGCAAAGCAAAATACTTGAATCGGCACGAATGGGGCATGATCCAGCACCAGTGCGCTTGCTCGCGTCGCGATGACCATCGCTTCGTTGATAGAAACTTGCAGCAGCTGATGCGTGGAAATCGAGAGCCGGGCCGCAAGGCCATCGATACCATGGACAGAAAATAATCCATCGATCTCCACCAGATTAATCCCTAGGTATTTCCAGCCGCGATCAACGAGAGTCGAGGCTGCAAAGGGCGGAACGGCCCAACGGCTACCCTCGCCCACTTGCAGCCAGTTTGGCAAGTCGGCACTTGATGCAAGCAAAGCAAGTATTGGCGACCCCGCCGCCTCGGCCGGCTTTGCCTCACACATGAGTAACTCAAGCGCGGTTTCAATCGCTCCGCCTAGAATCAGCGCATTACTTCGCGCTTCGTCTTTCGGCCAGACGAAAGCATCAACCGTCGCAATGCGTGGTGATGTTGCTTCCTTCGCCTCGAATCCGAGGAGAACAGTGTGGTTATTACTCGCCCTGCCCGCTTGTTGCATTTCTCGCGAAGTCTCAATCATTTCTTTGCGCTGCGTTTGCGCGCGCTCACACGCGCCTCCAACATCAAGCGCGTTTTCTCAAGCTCCCGCTGCAACAATTCCGCATCCGGCAGCACCGTTTTGTAGTTTGCCGCCATGATTTTGTTGGGCAAGCCTTCCAACGCGTATCGCGCCATCGCGTGGCCTTTATCCGCACACAATATCAAACCGACAGGCGGATTTTCATCTGGCAGCATCCAGTTCGCTTTTGCGTAGTTGCAATATAGGTGCATCTGCCCAATGTCAGCGTGATCTAGCGCACTGAGCTTTAGGTCGATGATGACCAAGCAACGCAAACGACGGTGAAAGAATAGCAAGTCCACGCGATACCAAGTCTGGTCAATACGCAATCTTCGTTGGCGGCCAACAAACGTGAAGTCGCTACCGAGTTCGAGCAGGAAATCTTCTAACCGATCAATCAGCGCTTCTTCAAGGTCACCCTCTGAATACTCATCTTTGAGATTCAGAAATTCAAGCACGTACGGGTCTTTTACGGCCTGGTCTGGCGTGAGTACATCCTCTGGTTTGGCAATCGCGCCCTTGGTCAGCATGGCGACTTTGTTTTTCGATAGTGCGGTTCGCTCGTAAAACTGGCTACCGATTTGGCGGTCTAGTTGACGCACGCTCCAGCCGCCGCGTAGCGCTTCAGTTTCGTAGAAGTGGCGGGCGTGAACGTCTTTCACCGATAGTAAACGCACGTAGGCTGACCAAGGGAGAACAAACGCTTGCGCCAACTCTAGGATGCGTGATTTGCTAGCGGATGCTTCCGAAATCGGGGCGGATGGCAATTGCGCAGATGGTGTCTGCGTTTTCTGGCTGCGGATGGAGGGAATCGCTTTTTGAGATTCCGCAGACAGTGTCTGCGGAATTGGAAACATCAAAAAGAACTGACGCATTTGCTCCAAATTGCGCGCCGAAAACCCACGCCCAAATTGCTGCGTAAGGTCAATCGACAGCCGCGCAATCAATTCTTCGCCATAACCCGCACGCCGCTTACCTTTTTGTTCTGCTTCAACGATGCGGCGACCGATCTCCCAGTAGCTGGCCGTCATGAGCGCATTGACACTACGTGCGGCCGCTTGCCGCGCTACAGAGACTATTTCGGCAATGCCACCACGCACAACGCCGTACCCAGCGGGTAATGACTCGATGTTAGTTTTCGAGACCACTTTTTTGCTCATGGCTTGCGTTCCTCCGAATCAGCGCGCGATCTCACGATACGGCAGTGTACTACTCCAAGTTATTTCATCAGTGCGTTGTGGCCAGCGCGGGTGACTCCTCACAGAACCCCATCCCCGCCTTCCCCTGCAAGCAGAGGAAGGAGCCTGACGGGGGCAGTTGAAAGTATGTCGCATTCGTTCTGCGCTGCGAAGAAGCCACGTGCGGGTGCGGTTTTCACCGCACGTCGCTACACAAAACATCGTCAAACCCTAATATCGGCGCGCACTTCCAGCCGTTTTATGCAAAATCTATTTTGCTGCCACTACCTGAATCTCCACCAAATAAGCCGGTGTCGCAAGATTCGCCTGCACCGTCGCGCGGCATGGTGTGTGGCCGGCAACGACCCACGTATCCCACACCGCATTCATCGCGGGGAAGTTGGCCATGTTGGTGATGTAGATGGTGGTGGTTAAAATTTTTGTTTTGTCGCTGCCGGCCTCTGCCAAGAGGCTATCAATCGCGGCGAGCACTTGTTTGGTTTGGCCGGTGATGTCCGCACTTGCGTCACTCGCGACTTGGCCGGCGAGGTAGATGGTGTTGCCGTGGATGGTCATCTCGGATAAGCGTTTGCCGACGTGGAAGCGTTGGATGGTCATGGTTTGTTCCTTATTAGTTAGAGAAGTTTTTTGATGTCTGCTGCAATTTTTTCGCCGGGGAGGCCGTAGTTGACGAAGAGCCTGAGCCTGCCTTGTGGGTCGAATACCAACATACCTGCGGAGTGGTCAACCGTGTAGCTATCAGTAGTTTTGCCGGGGCTAATACGCGCGACGATTTTGAAATCTTTGGCGACTTTAGCGGTGGCGGCTTCGTCACCGTAAAGCCCTAAGAAGCTGGGGTGGAATGAGGGCACGTATTGCTTGAGTAGCTCTGGCGTATCGCGCTTCGGGTCTACGGTGATGAATAAAACTTGCAGGCGCTCGCTATCGTTGCCGAGCAAGCTCATCGCGGTTTTCATTTCCGCTAACGTGGTGGGGCACACGTCGGGGCAGTGCGTAAAACCGAAAAAAATCGCGACCGCTTTGCCCCGAAAGTCAAGCAGGGTGCGAGGTTTGCCGTTGTGGTCGGTGAGCTTGAAGTCGTTCGCGTAGCCTGCTACGCCAGTGATGTCGATGGCGTTGAATGCGGCGGGTTTGGTGTCACATCCGCCGAGCGCTACACACGCGAGGATGATTAAAAAAAAACGCTTCATGCGCGCAGCACCAGTGGGGCGTAGTGGTCGATCAAGAGGGCGGCGAAAAGGGCGGCGAGGTAGATGATCGAGTACTTGAACGTTTTTTTGGAGAGGGCGTCGGTGTAGTGGTGATAGAGCTTGAAGGCGAGATATAAAAAATAGGCGTTCAAAAAAAGTACGATCACCAAGTAAATTAAGCCATTCATGCCGACCGCAACGGGGAGCAAGGTGGCGGCGATGAGTAAGAATGTGTAGAGCAGCAAATGCAGCTTGGTGAATTGATCGCCGTGCGTCACGGGCAGCATGGGCACACCGGCTTTGGCGTATTCGTTTTTACGGTAGAGCGCTAACGCCCAAAAATGCGGCGGGGTCCACGCGAAGATGATGAGAAAAAGTAGCAGCGCGTGTGGGTGGACAGCACCCGTGACCGCGGCCCAGCCGAGGATGGGCGGCATTGCGCCAGATGCGCCGCCGATGACGATATTTTGCGGTGTGGCGGGTTTTAAGATGATGGTGTAGATGATGGCGTAGCCGACGAAGGTGCCCAGTGTTAGCCACATGGTGAGGGTATTCACAAACTGGTGCAGCACCGCTAAACCGATGCCGCCGACGATGGCCGCGAGTATGGAAATTTGAAGGGACGAGATGGAGCCCGCGACAGTGGGGCGAGCACGCGTGCGTGCCATTTTTGTATCAATCGCTTGCTCGACTAGGCAATTGAACGCCGCCGCCGCACCGGCGACGAGCCAGATGCCGATGGTGGCGGCGATCATCACGCGCGCGTCCCACGCGATGCCGACGGGGTAGGCGAGCATCATGCCGATCACGGCGGTGAAGACGATGAGCGTGTTGACGCGCGGTTTTGTGAGCTCTAAGAACTGCACAAAAACGTTGGAAGGCCGCGTGGTTGTTAGGGTTTCAGACAATTAGGGTCTCTTGGTTTCTTTATTTTGCACAGCAAACGTGCGTGGAAGTGCGTCTCATCATGATTTTTTGTTCAACCGAAAATTAATCACCACCATCAACGCAAACAACATCGCGGCCACCGCGTTGTGCCCCACGGCTACCGGCAGCGGCAAGCTAAACCAAACGTTTGATACGCCCAGCGCAACTTGCACGGTGAGTAGACCCAACAGCATCTTTGCCGCCTTGCCGCCACTCGCAGTCTTACCTAATCGCCATGCGAACAAGCCGAGTACAAAGACCGTCACAATAGCGCCCACGCGGTGCATCCAGTGAATCGCGCGCAGCGCATCAATAGTGAGCAATTCACCGCTAGGGCCAACACCGAGCGGGCGAATAATGTGGAACGCGTTCGCGGTATCCATTTTCGGAATCCATTGGCCGTTGCACAGCGGAAAATCGGTACAGGCGAGAGCCGCGTAATTGGTGCTCACCCAGCCGCCTAAGACGATTTGCCCGAACAATACGAGCGAGGCGGCCCACGCAAACGCACGCAATCCACTTGATGAAATTATACGCTCGCCCAATTTGCCACTGCCGCGCTGGCGCACGTAGAGCCACGTGAGGAGCCCCAAGATGATGATGCCGCCGAGCAAATGCGAGGTGACAATGGCGGGCTTTAGTAACAGCGTGACGGTCCAAGCACCAAGTGCTGCTTGATAAATCACGGCGGCAGACAACACCGTGGGCAACAGCGGGGATTGATTCCACGCGCGCTTATTGCGCCAGGCGGCAAACATGATGGCCGCAATCAACGCACCAACAATCATGGCGAGGTAGCGGTGCCCCATTTCTTTCCACGCTTTGGCCATGCTCACCGGGCCGCCGGGCTGTGCTGCTTCGGCGGCGCTAATCGACTTTGCGGCTTGCGTGGGCGTGAGGCTACCGTAACACCCCGGCCAATCGGGGCAGCCGAGTCCCGCGTCGGAAAGCCTGACGTAAGCACCGAGCGCAATCAGCACCAGCGTGATGAGTGCCGTCGCGCCGACAAGCTTACGATAGCGAAAATTATCGCGGCCAATCCACAGCCACGCGCCAATAATCACGGTGAGGGTGATGCCGCCTATGACGGCTTGTTCAACACTGCTCATTTTCATTTTGGGTCACTTCCTTCAAATTCTTTACCAAGCTGCGAGGCTTTGAGTACGCGGCGGAAATCGGCACTCATAAGTTTGATGTCGATATCAGCTTTGTAGCGCATGAATAAATTGCCCATCGGGTCTATCGCGTAAAAATAGCCGCGCCCCTCGGTGGTGTCGCCCGCTTCGCGCGGGAGCTTGGCGAGCCACGGTGAATTTTGCGCCGCGACCCAGGCGGTGCCCGCGTAATTTTTTTGCATGGTTTCCGATGGGCGGGCAGCATCATCCACCAGCACCACGCGGGCCACACGCGTCATCTCGCGGCCGAGAATGAGGCGCGTTTGGCGCATGGCGTAGAGCTTTTTTTCGCATGCCTCTGCACAGGTGCCGCCGTCACGCGTAACGATAAGCCATTTTCCGCGCAGGGCTTTTTCGCCGGCACTGGTTGGCGCATCTTTGCCATCCACAACCGAGAGTTTATCGGCGGGCATCGCCACCACGGGGGTGATGAGTTGCCCGTGATTGCCGGTGGTGGTTGGTTTCCAGAAGAAAAACGCGAGATACGAAACCACGAATGGTGTCGCGAAAAAAATAAACATGAGAACAAATTTTGTGCGCGGTGAGAGCGTCATGGTGTGGCCGATCTGCGGTGAATATTGAGCCCCACCCACAGGGCTACGATGGTGGCGGCGAGTGCGTACCAAGTGAACATGTATTCGCGGTGTTTATCGACCCCGGCGTCCGGGCGCGTGCTGATTGGCGTGAGGCCGTCTGCAGCTTCGGCTGCGAGCAGTACAAAGGGCAGCACATCGAGCTTAAACGCGTCACGGTAGCGCTCGGTGGTGAGGTTTTGCCATACCGCCCCTTGCACGGTGTTGTTTGAGAGCTCAAGGAATTTTTTGCTGGGCACGGTAATGAGGCCCGCGATAGTGACCTCGCGCGCATTGCTGGCGATCACGGGCGGGCTTGGGTAGGCGGCGCTACGTGCGATCCAGCCGCGATTGACGAGCACGTAGGTATCCGACTCGGCGAGCTTCAATGGGGTGATGAGGTGGTAGCCCGCGCGGCCGCCATCGGTTTTGTTGTCGATGTAAATTTGCGCGCCATCGTGCCAGCGGCCACGGGCAACAGCGCGCCGGAAACGCAGCGCATCGGCGTCACGCGCGTCGGCGGTGAGTGCCTGCGGCGTGGTTTTCAGCCGTTGATCGAACTCGGCTTGCAGCGCCGTTTTTTCCGCAGCACGCCCCTGCTGCCACTGCGCCAAGTAGAGCGTGAGCGCACACATCA
>JAYVGG010000280.1:0-2622 GCA_043772475.1 Burkholderiales bacterium | reverse complement strand
AACGAGCCCAGTTCATGATGCCCAGAGATCACTAACATATCGAATGGCTTTTGCGCCGGTCGGTCAGAAATTTCGCTCAATTCAGCTAAAAGATCGTGCTCGTTGTAATCGCCAGTAATCGCTAAGCGCGCGAGCTCGGCTGCGCGGATCTGCTCATAGACCGTCGCGCAATCGACATCGCGCGGTGGCTTGCCGCCCGCACAGGCGTGCGAGGCTTCAAAAAGTTTTTCGAGCTTCATGTTGGCCGCCAGCACGCGCTTACGCGCATCGCGATTGATGCGCGCAAGGCTCGGCACCACCACGATCTCACCGGGCGCGCCAGCAGCAAGCGCCTCAATCTCTTCGCGGGCGTTGTTGAGGTCGATGAAAAGTGTGCGGGCGTGGCTGCTAAATGCGCCGCAAAGGAGCAAAAATAAGATGAGACGAGACATAACCAGCAATTCCTTATTATCGAGCAGAGAGCATAACAACGAACCTCCCGTCACACGCGGCGCGAGTGTGAATATTAGTTTCACCCAGGATAGGGCAAATAAAACTTTTTCAAGTGCGATTTCGAATCCCCGTCCCCGCGCGTTGCCGCTATTCTCTTCGTCGCGGCTTCGTATTCAAACGCAGCCTCGGTGTAGGGGTCCGATAATGTTGGTGCCCATTCGGCTAGCTTGCCAACGACTTGATCGGCAGGAACCGCTTCGGCTATAAGTCGTATTCGGGCAGCCGTCAAGCGGATTTGGGCATCGAGATCATGGACACGAAGGTGATAGCGGCCGAAATCCGTCACAGCCACCTGCAACAGGACTTCGCCGATTGGGTTGGTGAACGGCGAGGTGAGGAAGACCGCCAGCATTGAAGGCTCTGGCATCGACATCGACTTAGCGTGCCCAGCCGCAGCAAGCTTGGCAGTCGAACCAAATGCCGCCTGCCGCACGAGCATTTGTTCGTATTGGCGATTGACGGTGGTATTGCATTTGTAGCCATTGCCCAACAACCGCCCAAAAACACGATCAATGATGGATACCTCGTCGGTTTTCCTGTGATCGGCTGTTCTTGCCGCTTCCAGAGTCGCATTGGCGACGAAACTAAACTCACCGCGCATGGCGTGTGCGAGGGAGCGCTCGTCGACAGTTAGGGGGGCGAGCGCGCCCGCAATCGAAACACTGGATGCAAGCGCCGGGTTACGCTCAAGTAGCTGATTAAGCAATTGCAGTTTTCTTTCGAGCACGCGTCGCGCCGTCATGCTGATAATCAAGCTATTTGAAGCCGCTAAAATGCGCCGCCACGCTAAAAAGTCATGCATGAATTCGGCGCTATCCGCTGCTAACGGAACGCCCCTGCCAAGGCGCTCCGCGTGCTCTGCGTTGCGTAGTTCGCTAAGCAACATCCAGTTGCTAGCCCGCGGTAGCGGCGCGCGCAGTGAGCCTGCTGTTGTATTGGTGAACGTAGGCGCAGAGAGGAGTTGCGCGTATCGGGCGTTCAATGTCTTGAAAGACGGATGCGCGCGAATCATGGCGACGTTGTCGGCGTTGATGCGGGATGCGTCGATACAGGAATCTGTGTTGCAAAAATTCCACGCCGGCAAAGCGATGACTTCTCCGCCAGCAAAAAAATTTGAATATGACTCAATCGCGGGCCAATTTGGATCAAGCAACGCTTTATTCACCGCTGCAACAGCGAGCCTACCGGCCTCGTGCGCGTCGAGCCCTTCCGGTGCCGTCAAGCCAACGTACACATAGAAACCGTTACGCTCCCCCGTGTCCGCTATCGGCGCAAGCAGCGCCTGGACATCAGCGTGGAGCGGCTCATCCTTGGTAAGCGCCCAAGAAAGCAAAAATACAAGGAGCGGCACGCCGACCAGAAACGAGACCGCGTTAAGACAACGCGTCGCCCACCGCCGCACACCGCTCACAACGATTCCACTTCCGTCACCGCCTTCATCACCGCCTGAATTTTTCCATCACGCTCACGTGTCGCAAACCACCACACCGCACATTTTCGCACTGAGACGTAGCCATCCACGCCATTCAGCAGCCGTGCCGCCACCATGCCAAGCGTCGGCTGATGCCCAACGATAATGATGTTTTCATCCGCGCGCGGCCACCCCGCCGCCCCAAGAACCGCGCCCACCGTGGCTTCCGGGGCAATTGCATGGTCAATATCAAACTTCACCCCGAGCGCCTTCGCCGTTTGCACCGCGCGGAGCGCCGGGCTCGCGATCACGCGAAAACCGGGCAGTGTTTCACCCAACTGCGCGCGCAACCAAGCGGCCATTTTGTCGGCCTGTCTCAACCCCTTGGGTGTGAGCGCACGTGCGAGATCGTCGGTGATATTGTCTTCGGCATCGGCGTGACGCCAGAGGATGATTTGCATGAGGATTACATCGCAGAGAAATAGTGTGGCTTAATTATAGGGCGGGAAAAAGCGGCGCGAGTGATGAATGGCTGGAAAGCAAGGACTGGCGCGGCGATTGACGGGTTTCACTTGCTCGGTTGCAGCCTTGATGCGACTTCATCATAAGCGTAGAGTGGCGGCGTATTATTTCGTTTCCACCTCATTAGCGCAATAACGCGCCGACGTTCGCACGCTGCCCTCCTTCCTCCGTTTACGGGGGTTCGGTGGGGGTTTCGA
>JAYVGG010000279.1:0-4793 GCA_043772475.1 Burkholderiales bacterium | reverse complement strand
CGCTTTAACATCATGATGCCGCACCCGGAGCGCGTGGTGCTGAACGCGAACCTTTCGTGGCACCCGAAAAAATGGGCTGAAGAATCACGCGAAAGCCCGTGGATGCGGATGTTTTTGAACGCTAGAGTTTGGGTGGAGTAGCCCACGCAATGGATACGCAAGAGGGCAACCCGTATCAGCCACCGCGCGCGGTACTGGTCTTGATCGAGCCCGATGTTGCGCCCTTTGTTGCGATTCAAGCGAATCGCTGGCAGCGCTTTGGGACGAATTTGTTGGACTACCTTGGCGCAGGCTTGACGGTGCGGCTACTCGGGCTCGTAAAGAGAATCCGCCGAAAACCCGCGCCAGTATTGGTGTTTCGGGCTAGGGTGCCGATTATTTTTGCGACAGTGCGATGACGTAAACGAGGCCAACCATGGCGCATGAAGAGCACGACCACGACCACGCGCACGATCACAACGAACACGCAGGACACCAACACCACGCCCATCCCATCCCCGATGGTGGCTACGCATTTCCCATCGCGGTTGCGTTGAATTTGCTATTTGTGGGAGTGGAATTCACCTATGGATTTCTCGAAAATTCCACCGCCCTCATCGCCGACGCAGGCCACAATCTGTCTGATGTATTGGGGCTCTTGCTGGCCTGGGGTGCGGTATGGCTTTCGCGCAAACAGGCGAATGCGCGCTACACGTTTGGCCTTGGGGGTGCTTCGATCTTGGCTGCTCTTGCGAACGCGATGCTGCTCTTTATTGCCTGCGGCGCAATCGGCTGGGAGGCACTGCACCGCTTCGCAGCACCTCCGGCCGTACCGGGGCTCACCATCACGGTGATTGCCGTGATCGGCATTGTGGTGAATGTGGCTTCAGCCGCATTATTTTTTCGCGACCGTAAAAATGACCTAAACATTCGCGGTGCCTACCTACACATGATGGCCGATGCGGCGGTCTCGCTTGGGGTTGCGATTGCAGGGGTGGCAATTTTTTATACGCACTGGTATTGGCTAGATCCTGCTATTAGCCTCGTGATTGTCGTGGTCATTATTGCGGGCACGTGGGGGCTCATGCGCGAATCAATCGGCCTAGCGCTGAACGCGGTGCCCGCAGCGGTGAACGCGGCTGCGGTTGAAAAATATCTGCGCCAATTACCCGGTGTCGCCGATGTGCATGATCTACACATCTGGGGTCTTAGCACGACCGAGAGTGCGCTCACGGTGCATCTGGCTATGCCGGCGGGGCATCCGGGCGATGTGGTGATGGATGCCATCGTCTGTGAATTAAAAGATCGCTTCAAGGTGCATCACAGCACCCTGCAGATCGAGTTCGGAACGACCGATCATCGCTGTCCGTTGAAGCCAGCTGACGCACACCCGGCGCATTCGTAGACGAGAAAGACGCGACGGTGTCCACCCTCAAACAAATCCCGCGTGGCGTATGGGTACTCGGCTTTGTCAGCCTCCTCATGGATATTTCTTCCGAGATGGTGCATTGCTTGCTCCCGCTATTTATGGTGACCACGCTCGGCGTGAGTGTGGCCGTGGTCGGGCTGATAGAAGGCTTGGCGGAAGCCACCGCACTTATTGTCAAAGTATTTTCAGGTGTGCTGAGCGATTATTTTCGTAAGCGCAAAGCGTTGGCCGTGATCGGCTACGCGCTCGGTGCGGCGAGTAAGCCGCTATTCGCGATTGCCTCAAGCGGCACGCTGGTATTGGGCGCGCGCCTGATTGACCGCGTCGGCAAAGGCATTCGCGGAGCACCGCGCGATGCGCTCGTGGCCGATCTCGCCCCCGCACATTTGCGTGGGGCGGCCTTTGGGCTGCGGCAATCGCTCGATACGGTGGGCGCATTTCTGGGGCCGCTCATCGCGGTGGGCCTCATGATCGTGTGGGCGAATGATTTCCGCGCGATTTTTTGGGTGGCAGTGATACCGGGCGTGCTCGCGGTGGCCTTGCTCATCTTCGGCATCCGCGAGCCGGCAATGGATGCGAGCGAGAAAAAAATCAACCCATTACGGCGCGAAAATTTACGCCAACTCAGTAGCGCCTACTGGTGGGTGGTCGCGATTGGCGGGGTCTTCACCCTCGCGCGCTTTAGCGAGGCCTTCTTGGCCCTGCGCGCACAAGAAACCGGCATGACACTCGCCATGGTGCCGCTCGTGATGGTCGGCATGAGCTTGGTGTATGCGATGAGCGCCTACCCGTTCGGCAAGCTCTCCGATCGCGTCAGCCACCGGCTGCTGTTGATTGTGGGGCTCGTGGTACTCATCGCGGCTGATCTCCTGCTCGCGGCTTCCTACGGGCTCGTCGGCCTCTTCGCCGGCGTGGCGCTCTGGGGCGTACACATGGGCATGACGCAGGGCTTACTCGCCAGCATGGTCGCGGCCACAGCACCGGCTCTGCTTCGCGGAACCGCGTTTGGGTTTTTTAATTTGGTGAGCGGTGTGGCGATGCTCATCTCTAGCGTGGTCGCGGGCTTGCTGTGGGAATACCTTGGGAGTGCATTTACGTTTTATGCGGGGGCAGGGTTTAGTGGGTTGGCGATTATTGTGTTGATAGCGGGGTGGCGCTCATCAGCCGAAACCCCGCGCCCCCATTAGCGTTTCAGCCCATCACTCATTTTCAAAGCGCGTCCCAAAGGCTTGCGAATACTGCGTCTCGCCGAATTCAAAATGCGTATCCGGCGTCTCGCCCAAGTAGGTGGTTTCGACCGTGACTTTCACGTAGCGCTCAAGCCGCTGCCAGAGCACGTAAGATAACTTTTTGGCGACATCACCGGGGTGCTCACCGGCGCGGATTTCATGATCGGCGGTGAGGACTAACGCGCACGCGTCGCCGATCTCTACCCGGTCGACTTCCTCGGGCTTAGTCCAAAAGCCGGTGAAGACTTCCACCACGACCGGGATCTCGCGCGGGAGCAAGGGCGAGACCGACATCGCGAGCCGATACGCGTTGCCCGCCTTGCCGAATTGAATGTGGATGCCGTTTGTCATGGCGCTACGTTAGTCGAAGTAGGTCGCGTTTGCAATCGAAAACGTGGAATAAAAAAGGGCAGCCGAAGCTGCCCTTTTGGTGCGACTTGGTGTGACTTGGTGTAGCGGATTAGCGGCCCGCGACTGTCGCTTTTTGACGCAATTCACCGACCAACTTAGCCACTTGCTCTTGCTGCGCGCGTTGGCGGATGTTGGCTTTAACTTCGTCAAATGGTGGCACTTTCATGTCGCGCACGTCGTCGAGCTTGATGACGTGATAGCCGAATTGGGTTTTCACGGCGGTACGCGTGGTCTCACCTTTTTTCAGGGCTTTCAATGCATTGCCGAATTCAGGCACGTAGCGGCCGGCTGGGCTCCAATCGAGATCGCCCCCGTTTTCTTTCGAGCCGGTGTCTTTCGATTTTTCTTTAGCGATTTTTTCAAAGCCATCGCCGCGATCTAGCCCTGCAAGCACGCTCTTCGCTTCGGCTTCGGTGTCGACCAAGATGTGGCGCGCTTTGAATTCTTTGTCGCCAAGCTGGGAGACTGAGCTATCGTATTCCTTCTTCAATGCGGCATCGGTGATCGGGTTCGCTTTGACATGGTCTTCAAAAAACGCGCGAATCAATACCGCTTGGCGCGCCATATCCATTTGTGCGGCAACCGTTGCGTCTTTATCGAGGCCTTTTTTCTTGGCCGCTTGCGAGAGCACTTCGCGGTTGACGAGCTCATCCAAAATCGCTTCGTTGATCTCAGGCGAGGCGGGCTGGCCGGCAGCTTCGCGCTCGCGATTCATGGCATCAATATGGGACTTAGAAATCTGCACACCGTTGACCGAGATCGGGCCGGAAGGTGCGGCCTTGGCTGCAACTGGCGCGGCAGGCTTGGGCTGAGCGGAAGCGAAGGGGGACGCAACAACAAGGGCGGCGGCGAGTGACAAAATTAGTGCGTTTGATTTCGTTTGCATGGTTTATTCCTTAACGAGAGAAAGGTAGAACAAAAAAATAACTACAAGGGCTTTGCATCAATCTTGAGCGCGTGAATGCGCGTTTTCATCAGATCATCAAGCAGCGTATAAATCATGCGGTGACGCGCAATTAACGGCTTACCCGCAAAGGCCGCCGACACGATTTCAATTTCAAAGTGCGAGCCATCATCCGCCCCCACGCGCGCCGCGTGCGCGGCGGCACCGGCGTGCCCACGGTGCGAGGCGGAATCATCGCGCACGGTAAGGCTCGCCGGGCTAAGGGCGGCGAGACGGGCAACAATTTGTTCGCGAATCGTCATCATGAATTAAGCGGGCAGTGTTTTACGGAACGGTTTGACTGTGACTTTGGAAAAAACGTTCGCGGTTGCGTAAGGGTCTTCACTTGCCCAGGCAATGGCGGCCTCACGGGAGGCGAACTCCGCCACGATCAATGAGCCCGAAAAGCCCGCAGGGCCCGGATCTTCGCTATCAATCATCGGGTGGGGGCCGGCCAAAATGAGGCGGCCTTCGGCTTGCAACGTTTTTAAGCGCGCAATGTGCGCGTCACGGGAAGCCACGCGACGTGGCAGCGCACCGGGGAGTTCTTCACAAATTATGGCGTAGAGCATCGGCTATCTCAAATTTTAGGAGGAGTCGCATCGGCGGATTCATCCACCATGTAGGGGTAGAGCCAGAACATTTGCGCGATGATGAAAGCAAACATGGCACCGAAGGAACCAAAGAGCTTGAAATTCATCCACGTATCGGTGGAAAAATTAAACGCAACGTAGAGATTAAGCGCCGCCATGACGAGGAAAAACGAAATCCATGCGAGTGAAAGTTTCCGCCAGAGCGCATC
>JAYVGG010000278.1:0-7670 GCA_043772475.1 Burkholderiales bacterium | reverse complement strand
CGACTCGTCACTAATTTTGGTGGGGGAAAAAAGCCGCCGCGCGGGCTCTATGTGTGGGGCAGCGTTGGGCGCGGTAAATCTCTCATGATGGATGCGTTTTACAACGTCTGCACGCTTAAACGTAAACGCCGCGTGCATTTCCACCAATTCATGCGCGAGCTGCACGCGGAAATGAAGGCGCTGACCGGCGAAGAAGACCCGCTGGATGCGGTCTCGACGCGCATCGCCAAACAGTTACGCCTACTTTGTTTTGATGAATTTCACGTGAGCGACATTGCGGATGCGATGATGCTGGGGCGGCTCATGGAGTTGCTCACGGACAAAGGGGTGGTGCTGGTGATGACCTCGAACTATCCGCCCGATGCGCTTTATCCCAATGGCTTGCAGCGCGCACGCTTCCTGCCCGCGATTGAGATTTTGAAGCGCGAGCTAGAGGTGGTCGAGATTGCGGGAAACCGCGATCATCGGCGGCGCATTTTGGAATCCATACCGGTTTATCACGCGCCGCTTTCGGCTTTTGCAGAGGAAGCGCTCGCGCGTGCCTTTGATGCCATGTCGCGAGCAAGTTACACCCGCAATGGCGCGATGCGCGTGGGCACCCGCGAGCTGCACTACATTCGCCGCGCCAAGGGTGTGATCTGGTTTAGTTTCGCTGAGCTTTGCGTCAAGGCGCGCTCGCAAGTTGATTATCTGGTGATCGCAACGCAATATCACACGGTGCTGGTTTCAGACATCGTTAAGCTCCACGCAACCAATCAGGCAGATGTGGTGCGGCGGCTGACTTGGTTGATCGACGTGTTTTACGATCAGCGTGTAAAGTTGATTTGCAGCGCCGAGGTCGAGCCGGAGCTGCTGGTGCAGCGTGGGGCGGCGAATTCGAGCGGTGCGGCAGACGCTGGTGTGCTCGTGGCCTCGGCCGAGTTTGCGCGCACCGCGTCGCGCCTACGTGAAATGCGCTCGCGAGAGTATTTTTCGCGCAAGCACGCGTCAGCCGATAACCCATCCGTTATGGAGGCCACCCAATGAAACAAGTGCGATTTTTTCTGTGCGTACTGGCGAGCTTATTCTCGTTTTCGTCGCATGCGCTCAACGTGCAAGATATTTGGTGGAATCCCAACGAATCCGGCTGGGGCATCACTATCTCGCATCAGGGCAACACCATTTTTGCGACGTGGTTTGTCTACGCGTCGTCCGGCCAGCCGCTCTGGTTTGTTTCCACGATGCGCCAAGGCGGCACGTGCCCCGGTGTTAGCTACTGCGGCGATCTGTTTCAAACCACAGGCACCGGTTTCGCGATTGTGCCCTTTGTGCCCTTGGCAGCGGCCAACGTCACCACGGTTGGCGCCGCACGCTTAACGTTCCCCACTGCGCGTAGCGGCGTGCTCAATTACAACGTCAATGGCGTGGCGATCGAAAAACAAATCGAGCGGCAGTTTTTAGCGACCCTCCCGCTAGGCGGCACCTACATCGGCGGGTTGCAGCGCGATATTTCTGGCTGCGCCAACGCAGCACTTAACGGTAGCCGCCGCGATCAAACAAGCTACCTGGTGGCACTCACGCCGGATGGTAAAACACTCTCGATCACTGAATCTGGCGGCACGCTGTGCCGTTTTACCGGGGCTTACCAACAATTTGGCTCCACCTTTGAGGCCACCGGCAATTACACCTGTGCCGCCGAGGGCACGACCGGTACATGGCGCGCGGCAGAAGGTGTTGTCACCGAGAGCACCTTTAGCGCCAAGCTCACGCTCTCTGTCGGCGGCGACCCAACCTGCAACGCGCTGGCCGCAATCGGCGGCTTCAAACCATAGGAATACTCATGACGCATTATCGTGGCCTACAACTTTCAAAGTCAGATGCCGGGTTTAACGCCGCCGTGGCTGATCTCGATCATTCAACCCTACCCGCTCTGGGCGATGTGGTCGTTAAAATCGACTACTCCACCCTCAATTACAAAGATGCCCTAGCCATCACCAACAAAGCCCCCATCGTCCGAAAATGGCCGCTGGTAGCGGGGATTGACGGTGCGGGCGTGGTGGAATCGAGCGATCACCCGGCTTGGAAAGCAGGCGACCGAGTGATCTTAAATGGCTTCGGGGTGGGCGAATCACATAGCGGCTGTTTGGCTACCCGCGCGAAGCTCAAGGGCGATTGGTTGGTGCGTGCGCCAGAGAACCTATCCACACGCCAAGCGATGGCGATTGGCACCGCTGGCTACACCGCCATGTTGTGTGCCATCGCGCTTGAGCGCCACGGTGTCGCGAAAGGGCAGGGCGAGATTTTGGTCACGGGTGCGTCGGGGGGTGTGGGTAGTATTGCGATTTCGATACTCTCGGGCTGGGGCTACGATGTGGTGGCCTCCACAGGCAAAATGGCCGAGGCCCAATACCTTCAATCGCTAGGCGCAAAAGAAGTGATTGATCGCGCCGCCCTATCCGCACCCGGCAAGCCGCTGCAAAAAGAGCGTTGGGCGGGCGTGGTGGATTCGGTCGGCTCACACACACTCGTCAACGCCTGCGCGCAGATGCGCTACCGGGGTGTGGTGGCAGCTTGTGGGCTCGCGCAGGGCGCTGATTTTCCAGCGACCGTGATGCCATTTATTTTGCGCGGGGTGGTGTTGGCTGGTATCGATAGCGTCTACCAGCCCTTAGCCACGCGCATCGAAGCGTGGGATCGCCTCGCGCGCGAGCTAGACCGGGTGAAGCTTGATGCGATCACCCGCGAGATCAAACTCGATGACTGTGTCGATGCGGCGGCCGATGTGATGGCCGGCAATATTCGTGGTCGCCTCGTCGTTGATGTGAATGCATAGTCACGTCGTGGCGGAGGGTGGCTTGCCGCTGTATCTTGCGAAACGCCGCGCGCCACATTGTTAACTTGCCAACCCGCGCAGAACCTGCCACGCGAGCGCCTGACAAGGTAGAATAGCCCCTGAAGTAATGGGGAACCCACCAAAGAGCGCGCCTAGCACGCGCCGACAAAGCCATGTCCAGCCAGCCACCCGCCGACGATTACGATCCATTTGACCTCGATTTTACGAAGCTCCTTGACCCAACGGTAAAGGTGCCGATGCCGGTTGCCTCGCCCGAGCAGCAGCAGGCTATTAACGAAGAAGCCGTGATAGGCGAGGGCGAGCTGAACACCAACGGTTTTTTTGTGCGTATCAACAAAAAAGCCCCAAACCGCCCGCCACAAACCCAGCCGCCCCTGGTCTTGGTGGTGGAAGACGATGAAGTTACCTCGGCGATTTTGATTCGCCTGCTAAAAGCGCGTGATTTTCGTGTCATCCACGCGTTCAATCGCGCCACCGTCTCCGATGGTTTCAAGGCGATGCCTGATTTAGTGATTCTTGACGTGAATCTGCCGGATGCAAACGGCTTTGATATTCTCAATCGCCTACGCCGCCACCCTAAGCTCGCCACCTTGCCCGTCTTGATGTTGACTAGCATGAGTGAGCTTGATGATATTCTCAAGGGTCTACAGCTTGGTGCCAATGGCTATCTCACCAAGCCCACACGCGCAAAAATTCTATTTGACGCGATCAAGCAAGTCTTAGCGGGCTAAATCGTTTTTCGGAGGTTTTATGAGTACCTACTTATCCACGCATCGGCGCTCCCACGTCGAGCGCGATGCCTTTTGGACTAACGAAGCCAAGCGCATTGATTGGGTCAAGCCCTTTACGCAAGTGTGTGATTTTGCGAAGCCACCGTTTGCGAAATGGTTTGTTGGCGGTGAAACCAATCTCTGCTACAACGCGATTGATCGCCACTTAGCCACACGCGCGAACCAGCCAGCCTTAGTTTGGATTTCTTCCGAAGTAGACGAAACCCGCACCTTCACCTATCAGCAGATGTTTGATGAGGTGAATCGCTTTGCGGCCATCTTGAAATCGCTCGGTGTAGGCAAGGGCGACCGTGTATTGATCTACATGCCGATGATTCCCGAAGCCGTATTCGCGATGTTGGCGACAGTGCGTATCGGCGCGATTCACTCGGTGGTGTTCGGTGGCTTTGCGGCGGCCTCACTCGCGGCACGTATTGATGACGCGAAACCAAAAGTGATGGTGACCGCCGACGCAGGCTCGCGCATGGGCAAAATAATTCCGTTAAAGCCGCTCACCGACGAATCAATCGCACTCGCCCAATTCCCGCCTAAGCACGTAGTGATCGTGAATCGCCATCTCGATAAAACCATGCAAACCGTGCCCGGCCGCGATATGGATTACACCGCACTCTCGCATCGCCACACTGGTGACGTGGTGCCTTGCGAGTGGGTTGAGTCATCGCACCCGAGCTACATCCTCTACACCAGCGGCACCACCGGCAAGCCCAAGGGTGTACAGCGTGACACCGGCGGCTATGCGGTGGCACTGGCCGCCTCCATGCCGCATATTTTTGATACCAAGCCGGGCGAGACGTATTTTTGTACGTCCGACATCGGCTGGGTGGTGGGGCACTCGTACATCATCTACGGCCCGCTTATCAATGGCTCCACCACCATCATGTACGACGGCGTGCCGCTGCGGCCCGATGCGGGTGTGTGGTGGAGCATTGTTGAAAAATACAAAGTCTCGGTCATGTTTTCATCCCCCACCGCCGTGCGCGTACTCAAAAAACAAGACCCCGCCTTCCTCACCAAATACGATACCTCGAGCCTGCGCTATTTATTTTTAGCCGGCGAGCCGCTAGACCAGCCAACCAGCAATTGGATCGAAAGCGGGCTTGGCGTAAAAGTGATCGACAACTACTGGCAAACCGAAACCGGCTGGCCGATTTTGAGCGCACAGCCGGGCATCGAAGAAACCAAGCGCAAGGTCGGCTCGCCGAGCTTTCCCGCCTACGGCTACACCGTAAAACTCAAACACGAAGAAACCGGCAGAGCTGTTGCGGCCAACGAAAAAGGCGTGCTCTGTATCGAGCTACCCATGCCACCGGGCTGTATGAGCACTATTTGGGGTGACGATGATCGCTTCGTTAAAACCTACTTTACGTCCTTCAAAGACGAGCAGGTCTACACCACGTTTGATTGGGCCACGTGTGACGAAGATGGCTACTACTTCATCATGGGCAGAACCGACGACGTGATTAACGTCGCCGGTCATCGCCTAGGCACGCGTGAGATTGAGGAGGCGATTCAAGCACACACCAACATCGCCGAAGTCGCCGTGGTGGGCGTGGCGGATGCGCTCAAAGGCCAAGTGCCGGTGGCCTTTGCGGTGGTGAAAGATGTGGGCAAGGTGGCGGATGCCATGCTGGCGGCAGCACATGAAAAAGAAGTGATGGCAACGGTAGATCGTGAGATCGGCGCGATTGCGCGGCCTGCGCGCGTGTACTTTGTGACGGCACTCCCCAAGACCCGCTCCGGCAAATTACTGCGCCGCTCGATTCAAGCCATTTGCGAAGGCCGTGACCCGGGTGATCTCACCACGATTGAAGATCCGGCCGCACTCGCACAGATTCAAATTGCGGTGGGTGTGGCTTCGGTAAAGTAACCAAACTAAAGTAACCAAACTCCGCGTGGATAATAGGGTTTCGGCATGAAGGCGGTGTTGCCTGACCTGCTCGCCCCCAGCCTATCGCTGCTCTTTTGCGGCACGGCGGCCTCGACCACGTCCGCGCGCGAACAAGCCTACTACGCCAAACCGGGCAATAAATTTTGGCCCACACTGCACACGGTGGGCATCACACCACGCCGATTTTTACCGCATGAGTTTCGTGAATTGTTGGTGCTCGGAATGGGCTTCACCGATTTGTGCAAAACCCATAGCGGCACCGATGCCCAATTGCCGCCGGATGCGTTCGATGTGCGCGCCTTCCAAGCGAAGCTCAACATTTTTTCCCCGCGCATCGTAGCCTTCACCAGTAAGCGCGCCGGCCAGACTTTTTTTGCGCGCCCGGTGGCGTACGGCTTGCAGGTGGCACCAGCGGGTGTGCGCGCGCGCGAGATGCAATTCTTCGTGTTACCGTCACCGTCTGGCTTAGCCACACGTTACTTCGATGTGACTTATTGGCGCGAGCTCTCAACCGCACTCAATCAACGACGCGAATGAATACCCTAGACCCGGATAAAAAACGCCTTCGTGAAGCTGTACTCGCGCGCCGCGACGCCATGACGGTGCCTGCGCGTGCGGCAGCCTCGCTCGCGATTACCGAAAAACTGTGTGCGAGCGAGGCCTACCGCGACCGAGACGTGGTGCTGACTTTCATGAGCTTTGGCTCTGAGATTGATACATGGGCGTTTTTTGAGCGCGCACTCAGAGACGCTAAAATAGTAGTCTTGCCACGTGTAGACCGCCGCACGCGCGAGCTGCAATTACACCGCGTCTCGCACCGCGATCAATTGCAATCGGGCATCTGGGGCATTCGCGAGCCGCGCGAAGATTTACCGAAGGTCTTACTCGCCGATATTGCGCTCGTCATTGTTCCCGGTGTTGCGTTTGATCGCGCGGGGCGGCGCTTGGGCTACGGCGGCGGCTTTTATGATCGGCTGCTAGGTGACGCAAGAAAGGCTGAAACGCTAGCATTGGCCAGGCTTTCCATTGCATTTGATGTACAAATTGTTGAGCGTGTGCCGGTCGGTGCCCTTGACCAAACGGTTCCTCTCATCATGACTGAATCTGAAATTATCCACGCACATCCATGACAGCAAAACTTATTGATGGCAAAAAAATTGCCGAGTTTTTCCGCGCCGATTACGCGCACCGTGTAGGCCGATTGATCGAGCACGGCATTCGCCCCGGCCTCGCGGTGGTGGTGGTGGGGGAGGATGCGGCCTCGCACGTGTACGTACGCAATAAGGTGCGCGCGTGTGAGGCGGCGGGCATTGCGTCCACCTTGATCCCCATGCCAAGCCACACCACGGAGCACGAGCTACTCGCGGTAATCGAGCGCCTTAATTTGGACGCAAGCATCCACGGCATCCTCGTGCAAATGCCGCTCCCGGATAGCATCGACACGCGCGCAGCGCTGGAGGCGATTGCCGCTGAAAAAGATGTGGATGGTTTTCACTACGCCAACATGGGCGCACTCATGATTGACGAAAGCCCGTTCCCGCCGTGTACCCCTTATG
Organism: Burkholderiales bacterium; assembly: GCA_043772475.1. Classification (GTDB taxonomy): domain Bacteria; phylum Pseudomonadota; class Gammaproteobacteria; order Burkholderiales; family Usitatibacteraceae; genus UKL13-2. The sequence goes on along the minus strand of JAYVGG010000278.1, from coordinate 602 downwards.
GCGTGATGAAAATGCTGGAGTATGAAGAGGTGAAGCTCGACGGTAAACACGTTGTGATTATCGGCCGCTCCAATATCGTCGGTAAGCCGATGGCGATGCTGATGCTCGCGGCTGGTGCCACCGTCACGGTGTGCCATTCGCGCACGCAAGATTTGGCCAAATTTACTCGCGATGCTGATGTGCTCGTGGTGGCCGTGGGCTGCGCGAAGCTGGTGACCGGCACGATGCTAAAGCCCGGTGCGATCGTGATCGACGTGGGCATCAATCGCGGCATGGACGGCAAGCTCGCAGGCGACGTAGATTTTGAGTCCGCCAAATTGGTGGCCTCTGCCATCACGCCCGTACCCGGCGGGGTCGGGCCGATGACGATTGCGATGCTGCTCGGCAATACGCTACGCGCCGCCGAGCGCGCCGCCAAAATCGGCACGACGAGCGGTGAGACGGCATTCGCCTAATACCGAACACTGGCCCAAACACCGCACCAATACTAGGGTTTCGCACATGAGCGCATACGATTCAGGCCTTGAAAAAAACGCCGCCAACTTCACGGCCTTAACACCGCTATCGTTTTTGCCCAAGGCGGCAGCGGTATTTCCGATGCG
>JAYVGG010000277.1:0-4665 GCA_043772475.1 Burkholderiales bacterium | reverse complement strand
ACGCGGACGACAAGCTGAAAGCTGTTTTTGGTGGCAAGAAAACCGTTTCGATGTTCGAGATGACCAAATTGGTCTCCGCACACCTGAAGTAATCGGTCTTTTGCTGCACACAAAGCCGGTAGCGCATTGCGTTACCGGCTTTTTTCATTCTGGCGGTGATTCGGGTGACAATACGCTCTCAACCTTTTGATTCAGGAACCGACATGACCACAAACCACGCCATCCGACTCGCGACCCGCCCGATTGGCGAGCCCACGCGCCATAATTTTAGCTTTACCGATGACCCGCTCGCCTCGATTGGCGACGGCCAGATGCTCGTTAAAGTCTTACTCCTTTCGCTAGACCCCGCCATGCGCGGCTGGATGAACGAGGGAAAATCGTACATCGCCCCGGTTGGCCTCGGGGAAGTGATGCGCGCGGGCGGCATCGGGCAGGTGGTCGAATCGAAAAACGCCAAATTCGCCCCCGGCGATTTTGTATCCGGCATGACCAACGTGCAAACTTGGTGTGTGACCGATGGCAAGGGCTTCACCAAGGTGGATCCCAAGCTCGCCCCCTTAACCACGCACCTAAACGTCTTGGGGATGCCCGGCATGACCGCCTACTGGGGCTTGATGGATGTGGGCCAGCCGAAAGCGGGCGAGACCCTGGTGGTATCCGGTGCGGCGGGCGCAGTCGGTGCTACGGTGGGGCAGGTGGCCAAGCTCAAGGGTTGCCGCGTAGTGGGCATTGCGGGTGGAAAAGACAAATGCGATTACGTCGTAAAAACACTAGGCTTCGATGCTTGCGTCGATTACAAAAGTGAAGATGTCAAAAAAGCCCTGCGCGCGACATGCCCGAACGGGATCGACATTTATTTTGACAACGTCGGCGGTGAAATTTTGGATACCGTCTTGGCGCAAATTAATCTCAAAGCCCGCATCGTGATCTGCGGCGCGATCTCGCAGTACAACAACACCACCGCCATCAAGGGGCCATCAAATTACCTATCGCTACTGGTGAACCGTGCCCGCATGGAAGGTATCGTTGTTTTCGACTACGCCCACAAGTACAAAGAGGCCGCGATTGAAATGGCGGGCTACTTGGCGGCGGGGAAAATGGTGTCCAAAGAGCACGTCGAATCCGGCATCGATACGTTTCCCGAAACGCTGATGAAATTATTTAAAGGCGAGAACTTCGGGAAGCTCGTTTTGAAAGTGGCGGAGGCTTGAAAGCCTAATAGGGGCGGGGTCAGTCGGGGGCGAGCGTGTGGAGGATGGCTGCGAAATCAGTCATGCGTTCGGCGAGCCACGCGCTGGGGTCTTGTTTCGCGGCATCAATCAAGATAAAAAAGTGGCCAAGGTTTTGCGGCTCCTCCGGTGCATCCACCCACGATTTCACGTGCGTGGGATAGGCCGCACCAGAAAGCAGCCCCGCGAATAGATCGACGATGAGCGCCAAGCCATAGCCTTTGTACCCGCCGATCGGCTGGAGAAAGCCATCTAGTGCGGCTTTCGGGTCGGTTGTTGCCACATCTTGGTTATCGGTCGCCCACGTGCTGGGGATACTCTCACCGCGCGTGAGTGCCGCACGAATTTTCGCGGTGGCTGATGCGTCATCGTGCGCGAGTCCAAAGCTTTGCAATGCACGCGTGGCGAGATCGTGAAGGGCTTTCTCGCTAATCAGAGTTGTCATGTTTAATTCTTAAAATTAATGCACAAATTTCGCACGCTGCCGTAAGGCTCCTTCCCCTGCAAGGGGAAGGCGGGGGAAGGGGTAGGTTGAGAAATCACCGCACCAAAAGCAGAATTACTCCGTCGTAATCTTCCCATCCTTAATCACCTTCGCCCACATCACCGACTCACGCTTAATCGTGGCCGCCAGTTGCTCCTGCGTGACCGGCATCGGCGTTAAGCCATGCTTCACGAGCTGCTCATTCACGTCAGACGACGTAATCGCCTTCACCAATTCTTTATTTCACCGATCCAAAATCGCCTTTGGTGTCTTGCCCGACGCCACACTCACACCCGTCCAACTGCCGTTTCTAGTATGAACGCGTAGTCGAAAATTCGGATTATTGCTTTTACGTCGCCGTCGTTCCCGCGCAGGCAAGAATCCAGTGTCGTTCGTTGTGCGCCACAGAATTTTTCAGTGAAACGCCAATAAACACGCGGTGTTTGGCCGTTTTTGCATTTTCAGCCCACGACTTTTCCCTTCGCCACCTGCGCCTCCACCTCAATATGGCAAGGGGCCAGCAGCAAATGCGTGAGCTCCTCAACATCAGCGGTTTTCATCTGCGCTGCAAAATCAGCGAGACGCGCATCGTGGGCTTCGGTGAGCGCGCTTATTAGCACACGCGCCGCCTCACGCGCCGTCGAGCATCCCACTTGATAGCTCGGCCAGTCTTTATAGTGTGAGAGCAATTGCTCGCGGTGATCTTGATAGAGCGCGCAGTTACGGGTGAATTCAAGCTCGGCCAGTTTGGTGGCAATCTCGGCATCTATCTGGGCATCCGTGTGCCGGTAGCGCGCCATTTCGGCTTCGGTCCAGTGCGCCTTCTCGCCGTGATGCATGCGCAGCGTTGCCATCGTCACCTTCAGCTCAATCTGCGAATGGGTATGGGTATCGCGAAATACATGCACCAGATTGGTACCGCTCCCCTCCGCCCCCTTGTAGCGCATCCGCTCCTCGACGCGTCGCGGATTAAAGCGAAACTGGCGGCTACACGCGGCCTTTAGCGTATCGAGTAGGGCGTTGATTTTGGCGGGGTTCATGGCGACTCCGGTGGGTGAGCGGGATGGGCTGGGAAATTAGGGTAACTGATTCGGGCGGCCTCCGCCGGCGCGACAGTGATGGGTTACGGCGAAACCCGCGGTCGCTGCGGCCTGCGTCAGGCAAAATAGCTTAACGTAGCGCCGTGAGAGGCAGACGCTAACTTTCCTGAGCACGCACACTAGGAGAACCGCAATGAACGCACGTCCCGGTTTTTTTTCCCGCGCGGCCAAGCTCGCCTTGGCCGCACTCCTCGTCAGCGCACCCGCATTCGCGAGCTGGCCCAATGACCAGCCGATCAAGATCATCGTGCCGCAGGCGGCAGGTGGCACCAACGACACCGTGGCGCGCTTGATCGGCATTGAGCTTGGCAAGCTCTTGAAGCAGACCGTGATTGTTGACAATCGCCCTGGTGCTGCGGGGGCAATCGGTATGCATGCTGTGGCGCAGGCCAAGCCCGATGGCTACACGCTGGGCCTCGCCTCAGACTCGGCCGCGCTGATGGATGTCACGCGCCCCAATCCTAGCTGGAGTTTCAAACGTGATTTAGCCGGTGTCGGCATGATTGGCGATCAGCCCATTTCTGTGGCGGTCTCGGCGAAATCGCCCTTTATGTCGTTTGCCGATGTGCTCAACGCCGCGAAAGCAAAACCCGGCAGTGTGGCCTATGGCACCTCCGGTGTTGGCACCTCACAACACGTCGTGGGCGAGTGGCTGGCCAAGCTTGCCGCCGTTCAGCTCTTGCACGTGCCCTACAAAGGCGGCGGGCAGGCGACGACCGATATTGTCGGCGGCCAGATTCCGCTTGCGGTACTTGGGCTTGCACCGATGTTGGCGCAGGCCAAGGCGGGCACGGTTCGCATTGTCGCCGTGACATCCCCTAAGCGCGCGAGTGCCTTGCCCGCCGTGCCGACTTTGAGCGAGCTTGGCTATGCACCGATTGCGCTCACCCAGTGGGCCGGCTTGGTTGCCCCCACCGCGACCCCCGAGGCCATCGTGCAGCAACTCTCAGACGCGCTATTCAAAGTGATTTCCATGCCAGAGATGCAACAAAAGCTCACCGATGTTGGTATGGACCCAAAGCCGGTTGGTCATCAAGCGTTCGATAAATTCTTAAAAACCAATGTGGATACGTGGGCGCGCGTGGTGCCTAGCCTCAATCTCAAACTCGAATAATCACGCACGCACAGGCACAAAAAATTCATGAAAAAAACAAACATCGTTCTCGTCCTAGCGGACAACCTCGGCTGGGGCGAGCTTGGCTGTTATGGTGGCGGCAGCCTGCGCGGCGCACCCACCCCGCGTATTGATGCCCTGGCCCGCGAGGGGATTCGGCTTCTTAACTTCAACGTCGAGAGTGATTGCGTGCCCACACGCGGGGCCCTCATGACGGGCCGTCATCCGATCCGCACTGGCGCACTCCAGTCTGTGCCCGCTGGGCTGCCGCAGGGGCTGCTGCCGTGGGAGATTACGATTGCCGAGCTCCTCTCCAAAGCGGGCCTCGCCACCGCCATGTACGGCAAGTGGCATCTCGGCGACAAGGAAGGGCGCTACCCCACCGATAAAGGTTTTGACGACTGGTATGGCATCCCCCGCACCACCAACGAAAGCATGTTCACCGAGTCGGTCGGGTTTGATCCCGCCGTCGTCGATATTCCCTTCGTGATGGAAGGCATCAAGGGCCAACGCGCTGAAAAGCGCGAGGAGTACGACCTTGAAATGCGACGGCGCATTGATGAAGAGCTGACGCGCCGTAGTTGCGCGTTCATCGAGAAACAAGCGGCAGCGGCAGCGCCGTTTTTTCTCTACGTGCCTCTGACGCAAATGCATTTCCCAACGATCCCCCATCGGTCTTTTGAGGGCGTATCGAAGAAAGGCGACTTCGCCGATTCCCTCATGGAATTAGATGCCCGC
>JAYVGG010000276.1:0-7350 GCA_043772475.1 Burkholderiales bacterium | reverse complement strand
GATGCGCTTGAGGCGGCATCGGGCCAGCTACGCGGCTTGGATGAGCGCCGCACGGCGCTCGAGCGTAGCTTGCAGCCGCTGCGCGACAAGATCACCGAGCTTCGTATGAAAGAGCAAGAGGCGCGGATTAACGAAGAGCAATTTACCGCACAGCTCACCGAGGGTGCCGCTAATCTTGAAGAGCTCGCCGATATGGTCGAGAAAAAAGCGCGCTCAACCGCCTATCAGGCTGAGATCACCCGGCTCTCGGCGGCGATTGCTGAGCTTGGTGCCGTCAATTTGGCGGCCTTAGCCGAGCTTGAAGAAGCGAGTGTGCGTAAAGAGTTTCTCGATGCACAGTCGGCTGATTTGGTCGAGGCAGTTGGCACGCTCGAGTCTGCGATTAAGCGGATTGATCGTGAAACGCGTGATCTTTTGCAGACCACGTTTGATGCGGTCAATAAAAATTTCCAAGAATTATTCCCCACTCTTTTTGGTGGTGGCAATGCGTTCTTGAAACTCACCGGCGACGAAATTCTCGATGCCGGTTTACAGGTATTTGCTCAGCCACCGGGGAAGAAAAATTCGTCCATTCAGTTGCTTTCTGGCGGCGAAAAAGCCTTGACGGCGCTCTCGCTCGTGTTCGCCCTTTTCCGCTTGAACCCCGCGCCGTTTTGCTTGCTCGACGAGGTTGACGCGCCGCTCGACGATTCCAACACAGATCGTTTTTGCGCGCTGGTTAAAAAGATGGCGGTCTCCACGCAGTTTTTATTCATCACCCACAATAAGGTCACGATGGAAATGGCCGAGCAGCTTGTCGGTGTGACGATGAATGAGCCCGGCGTTTCCAGGATTGTTGAAGTTGATATCAATACCGCAAAACGATTTGCCCAAACGACACAGCCCGTTCCCGTGGCGGCTTAACTTCAGGATGCATGATGAGTGACTTTCAATTAGCGTTGGTCGGCATCGCGATTGCGTTCGTGGTGGCGGTGGTTTTATACAATCGTTGGCAAGAATCGAAGTACAAACGCCGCGCGGAGCGTGCCTTTTCAGGCGATCAGCCCGATGTGCTCGTGGATAGCGCGGCACCGAACGCGCGCGAAACCGAGCGCACCCGAAGCCGTGGCCGCGTTGAGCCTATGCTCGGTGGCGCGGCCGCGCTGGCAGGCGGTGAAGCCACGCGGCCTACCGCCGCCGCACTCGCAGCGGGCGACGACATGGAAGGGTTAACGCCGATTGGCGAAATCGAAATGCCGGTGCAGCACGCACCCGCGCTGGTTGGGGTGATGGCGCTGAGTGGGGTGAACCCTGAGACCGATTCGGTTGCGCTCATTCTTGCCGATGCCCCCATTGAGGCCAACCGTTACCATGAGGCGATTGCCCATTCGCAGCAAATCGGCAAGGGGGTTAATTGGGAGGGCATGGTGGAAGGGCAGTGGCGGCCGATACCCGACTACGACAGCGCCAGCTATCGCGAAATGCGCGCCGGTATTCAGCTTTCAGACCGTCGCGGCCCGGTTGCCGTGGGTACGTTAACGGCCTTTAGCGATATGGTGGCGCAGTTTGCGACCAGCGTAAACGCGGTCTCGCAGCGCGAGGACGTGAATCAGGCGTTAGCACGTGCTGCCACGGTGGATGAATTTTGTGCCGATACCGATATCGAAATCGGCATCAATGTGATCGGTAAAAACGGGGCGACCTTTCCTATCACCAAGCTGCGCGGTTTAGCTGAAGCGCAGGGCATGGTGGCGCTCGATACGGGCGAATACGTGATGCGTGACGAGCTGGGGCGGCTCCTCTACACACTGCGAAACATGGATGTCACCCAGCCACCCGGCATCAAAAATACCGGGGCCGTCAGCGGCTATTTGGGCGGTATTACCTTCGCGCTTGATCTGCCGCGAACTGAGCGGCCGGTGAAGGTATTTGAAAACATGACCACCTTCGCGATCAAATTTGCCGACGTGCTGCATGGTGATGTGGTGGACGACAATAAACGCGTGCTCACGGCGAATGGCCGCAAGGCGATTGCGGAAACGATTGCCACCATGACCGCGCAGATGATTTCCAAAGGGGTAGAGCCGGGTAGCGCAATCGCACTCAGGCTGTACTCGTAAGCGGCATGGCGAGTCTTGCCGACGCGGCATCGCGCATTGCCGCACTGCGCGCCGAGCTCGATCAGCATCTCTACCAGTACCACGTCCTCGATCAGCCGCTGATTAGCGATAGCGAATACGATAAGCTTTATCACGAGCTCGTAGCACTCGAAGAAGCCCATCCCGCGCTCGTTTCCAGCGATTCACCGACCCAGCGCGTGGGCGCAAAAGCGCTCGATCAGTTTGCCGAAATCACCCATCGCGTGCCGATGCTTTCACTCAGTAATGCCTTCACCGAAGACGATGCGCGCAATTTTGACCGGCGTTGCCGCGAGGGTTTGGAGCGCGATCTCGCCGAGCCCGAAATCGAATACGCCTGTGAGCCTAAGTTTGATGGCCTCGCGATTAGCCTCACGTATGTGGACGGGCGCTTTACGCAAGGGGCGACGCGCGGCGATGGCGCCGTGGGTGAGGATGTGACGCATAACTTACGCACCATCCGCGCTATTCCGCTCACACTCGCTACCGCCACCCCGCCGAAACTACTCGAAGTGCGCGGCGAAGTGCTAATGATGAAAAAAGATTTTGAAAAGCTGAACGCGCGCCAGCTTGAAAACGGTGAAAAATTATTTGTGAACCCGCGTAATGCGGCGGCCGGCTCACTACGCCAACTCGACCCAAAGCTAACCGCGATGCGCCCGTTGAGCTTTTTTGCGTATAGCGTGGGGGCCAGTGACGGTGTTGCTTTGCCGGCAACGCACAGCGCGATGATGGACTGGCTGCATGAGATGCGGCTCCCCGTTACGCGTGAGCGTACGCTGGTGGTGGGGGCGGCGGGGCTTCTACATTACTACCAAAAGATTGGTGAGCGTCGTCGCAGTTTGCCGTTTGAAATTGATGGTGTCGTCTACAAGGTGAATCGCTTTAGCGAGCAGCAGCGCTTAGGCTTTGTGTCACGCGCGCCGCGCTTTGCGGTGGCGCATAAATTTCCCGCTGAAGAAGCCACCACCGTCTTACTCGGTATCGACGTGCAGGTGGGTCGCACCGGGGCGATCACGCCGGTAGCGCGTTTGCAGCCGGTGTTTGTGGGCGGCACCACGGTGTCGAATGCAACGCTGCATAACGAAGAAGAGATTCGGCGGAAAGATTTGAAAATCGGTGACACCGTGATCGTGCGGCGTGCTGGGGATGTGATCCCAGAAGTGGCGAGCGTGATTTTGGCTAAGCGGCCGCAGGTGACGAGCGAATTTGTTATGCCCACGGCGTGCCCGGAGTGCGGCTCGGCCATCGTCAAGCTCGAAGGTGAAGCGATTGCGCGTTGTACCGGTGGGCTCTTTTGCCCCGCCCAGCGCAAACAAGCGCTGCTCCATTTCGCGCAGCGCCGCGCGATCAATATCGAAGGCTTGGGCGAAAAAATTGTCGATCAATTGGTGGAGGCGGATCTGGTTCATACGCCGGCCGATTTGTACGCGCTACGTGCCGATACCCTAGCCGCGCTGCCGCGCATGGCCGAAAAATCGGCGGGCAATGTGGTGGAAGCGATTGGCAAGAGTAAAAACACCACGCTCGCAAAATTTTTATTCGCGCTCGGTATTCGCCATGTTGGCGAATCGACCGCACGTGATCTAGCAAAACATTTTGGTGCGCTTGATCGCATCATTGCCGCGACACCAGAAGCCTTGTTGCAAGTACACGATGTGGGCCCGGTTGTTGCTGAAAGTCTCACCCAGTTTTTTGCCGAGCCGCATAACCTTGAGGTGGTGCGCGCAATTCAATTGTGTGGCGTTGCGTGGCCCGAGCAGGAGCCCAGTATCGCCTCAAACCCTAATAGCGGCGGGCAGTTCCAGCCAATTAGCGTATTGTCAGGCAAGACGGTTGTGCTCACGGGCACGTTGCAAACCATGTCACGTGACGAAGCCAAAGAGAAACTTGAGGCGCTAGGTGCCAAGGTGAGCGGTAGCGTTTCCAAGAAAACCGATTTCGTGGTGGCGGGTAGCGAGGCCGGGAGTAAACTCGATAAAGCGCGCGAGCTTGGTGTGGCCGTGCTTGATGAAGCGCAATTCAATCGCTATCTGGAGTCTCGCCCCGCATGAAAACGCAAAAAATTACCAAAGCGATTTTTCCGGTTGCAGGTCTTGGCACACGATTCTTGCCGGCCACGAAGGCAAGCCCGAAAGAAATGCTGCCCATTGTCGATAAGCCGCTGATTCAATACGCGGTGGAAGAAGCGGCAGCGGCCGGCATTACCGAGATGATTTTTGTTACCGGGCGTGGCAAGCGCACGATTGAAGATCACTTCGATAAAGCCTACGAGCTCGAAGCTGAGCTGCAATTAAAGGGCAGCATGAAGCTCCTTAACCAAGTTCGCAATATGTTGCCGCCCAATGTGCAGTACGTGTATGTACGCCAGCAAGAGGCGATGGGCTTGGGGCACGCTGTGTTGTGTGCGAAACATTTGGTGGGCGATGAGCCGTTCGCGGTTATTTTGGCGGACGATTTAATCGACGCAAAAGTTCCGGTCATGCGGCAGATGGTTGAGCTTTACGAAAAAAAGCGTCGCTCAATTTTGGGCGTGGTGAACGTCTCGCGTGCCGAGACGCAGCAGTACGGGATTGTCGATCACGCGCCGCTTGTCGGGGGCGTAGCGCGCATCAATGGCATTGTCGAGAAGCCCAAGCCAGAAGCCGCACCGTCCACACTAAGCGTGGTGGGCCGCTATATTTTGTCGCCCCAAATTTTCGCGCATCTCGACGAAATCAAAGCCGGTGCGGGCCGCGAAATTCAATTAACCGATGCGATTGCCGCACTACTCAAAGAAGAGGCCGTGTACGCGTACGCGTTTGAGGGCACGCGCTACGATTGCGGCGCAAAGCTTGGCTACTTAAAGGCCACGGTGGCGCTCGGCATGAAGCACGCGGAAGTTGGCGAGAGCTTTACGAAACATCTGCACGCCACATTTTCACCTCGTTCTGAATCTAGCAACCCCGCCAAGAAGCCCGCCAAATAACGATTTCCAAGGATTATCGTATGCCAAGCCTAGCCGAAGCCCGCGCGATTTTAGCCAATAGCGATGTGCTGTTTACTAAGATAGAAGTCGATGCCGCCACCACGCGTGTTGCCCACGAGATCAATCGCGATTACGCCGAGCAATACCCGCTTATTCTTTCCGTGATGGGCGGGGCGGTCGTGTTTTCGGGCCAGCTTATTTCGCAGCTCGATTTCCCACTCGATTTTGATATTGTCCAAGCCTCGCGCTACGGCAACGCGACCGTCGGGCATGAATTAACCTGGCGGGTTGCGCCGCGCGACAATATCGCTGGCCGCCATGTGCTGATTCTCGACGACATTCTTGATGAAGGGGTCACACTCGCCGCAATCTGCGATCTGGTGCGTAAGCAGGGCGCTCTGTCAGTCGAGTGCGCGGTGTTTTGCCAGAAAGATTATGGTGACGTGATCAATGCGAAAAAACCGCTCAAGGCAAAGTATGTAGGCATCACCGTGCCGAACCGATTTGTATTTGGCTACGGGATGGATGTATCCGGTGCATGGCGCAACCTGCCAGCAATTCACGCAATGCACGGCAAATAAATCGTTAGTATCCCCAAAACCCGCGCCGTTATTAGGCTTTTAACCATTCAACTCGAGTAAATATCATGCTTGCAATCATTGGCGGAACCGGACTTACCAATCTCGAAAATCTCGAAATTAAGCGTCGTGAAATTGTTCGCACCCCGTATGGTGACCCATCCGGTCACCTCACATTTGGCGAAATCGCGATTGGCAGCAGCAAGGCGGAGGTCATTTTTCTCGCGCGCCACGGCTACGGCCACACCATTGCGCCGCACGAGGTGAACTACCGCGCCAATCTGTGGGCGTTGCAGTCGGTTGGGGTCACGCGTGTGCTCGCCGTGAATTCCGTGGGCGGGGTTGCCGCCAATTTGGGCCCCGGCGAACTCGTCGTGCCCGATCAAGTGATTGATTACACCTACGGCCGCAAGCACACGTTTTTTGAAGGCGATGCGCCGGTCACGCATATCGACTTTACGTTTCCGTATTGCCAACGGGCGCGGTTACTCTACTTGGCGGCGGCCAAAGCGATTGATGTGCGTATTGTCGAGAGTGGCGTGCTCGGTGTTACGCAGGGCCCGCGCCTCGAAACGCTCGCTGAGGTAAACCGCATGGAGCGCGATGGCTGCACCATGGTGGGCATGACGACCGCACCAGAAGCCTCACTCGCGCGCGAGCTAGATTTGTCTTACGCAACCTTGGCGCTTTCGATGAATCACGCCGCTGGGCGCGGCTCTTCAGCCGATGGCGTGAAGTTGGGCGATGCCGATGCGGTACTCAAAATTGGTATGGAAAAAGTACGCCGCATCTTGGCAAAGGCTGTTGAGCTCCATGCCGCCATGCCGGCTGCGGTGCGCGGGTTTAAGTAAAAAATTGCTATGCGGCCAATTCTCAAAATGGGCACGCCAAGTTTAGGCGAGGTGTCAGCTCCCGTGCCGCACGCGATGTTGGGTAGCCTTGCGCTGCACGACTTGATTAGCGAAATGCGCGAGATCATGATCGCCGCCAACGGCGCTGGGCTTGCTGCACCACAGATTGGTGAAAATTTGCGCGTGGTTATTTTTGAAGTCAACAATAACCCACGCTACCCAAATCGTGAGCCGATTCCCTTCACGGTCCTTATCAATCCTGTCATCACGCCCTTGCATGACGCTACCGTTGATGACTGGGAAGGGTGCCTATCGGTGCCGGGTCTGCGTGGCTTGGTGCCGCGATTTGCCCAGATTCGCTATACCGCGTTTGATGCGTTGGGCGGCAAAATCGAGCGCGATGTAGCTGGCTTTCACGCGCGCGTGGTGCAGCACGAGTGCGATCATCTCGATGGTATTTTGTACCCGCAGCGCATCCGCGATATGACGCAGTTTGGTTTTACCGAGGTCCTTTTCCCTGAGCTTGTCGGTAACGACGACGATTGATTTTTTGAAAGGAAATGAACATGCCCGAAACCATTGACGGTAGTGCTAACCCTAGCGCTAACGCACGCGACGTATCCGGCTCACTCACCATCACGCATGTCGTCTACGCGCTGCATGGCCTGGCACCATTCACGTTTTGGACGTTAGCCGTGGTGGCGATGATTATCCTAGAAACGGCAGTTGGACGGCTATGAGTGTGCGTTTTGCAGGCTTTCTAGCAAGGCGCGACGACGACGCAGGCTTTACCCTGCTAGGAGGAGGGCGCACCACTGGTGCGCCGAAACCGCTAG
>JAYVGG010000275.1:0-6122 GCA_043772475.1 Burkholderiales bacterium | reverse complement strand
GCCACCATCGGTGCGCGGCGTTGTAGCGTCGTGAGCACATCTTGTAACGCCGCCGCTTGCAGCGAGGTGACGATACCGATTGCGCGCGGAAAAGCCGGGATGTCTTTTTTGCGAGCACGCTCAAAAAGCCCCTCGGCACCGAGCGTTGCCTTTAATTTTTCATAGGCCTCGAAGAGCGCGCCAAGCCCTGCGCGCCGCATGGTTTCGACGCCGAGCTGAAAATCGCCGCGCGGCTCATAGAGCGAGGGCAACACCCGTACTTCAACCTGTTGCCCGGCTTCTGGGGTGAAGCTAAGCTGGCTGGCACGATTGCGAAACATCACGCAGCGCACCTGCGCTTGGTCATCTTTGAGCGAAAAATACCAGTGGCCACTCGCCGCACGGATCACGTTGGAAAGCTCGCCGGCGACCCAAATTAAGCCGATGCGCGCCTCAAGCAGCGCCCGCACACGGCGGTTTAGCTCGCCGACGCGAATCACGGTGGCAGCCGTTGGGGTGGTAAATAGATCAGGGGCGGCAAGTAGATCAGGATCGGTAGACATAAACAATGCTATCACGGCACATCGCAAGCGATTGAATTCATGGTCTATTTTCGCGCGGTCATTTTTTAGGCGAAGAAGAAAAAAGCGTTATTGCTTCGTGACTTAGGCTCGCTTACCGAACAAAATCCACAGAGTTATGCACAGGCTCTGTGGATGATTTTCACAAAGCTTGGTTTCGTCCAGCAACGACGCGGCACTTGGGCTAAACACCGCGCGCCTATTGGGCTTCCCGGCATTTTCGCAAGTACTCATAGCGTAATAGCCCGACCCGCTCACAATTGTCGAGCGCACTTGTGAATTCCGGTGGGGTAACGCAAAATTGCGCTAAAGTTCGTGCGCTCACGTTTCGTGGCGTTCACTATCTCAATTCAGCACCAAGGAGCTTCGATTGCTTTCCATTATTCAGGCAGCGGGTTGGACTATCTGGTTCATTATTTTGTGCTCGGTGATTGCGGTGGCCATTATTGGTGAGCGCTTTTGGTCGTTGCGGCGCGCCGCTGTTCTACCCCCGACGCTTTTCACCGATACCGTCGAAGCCTATCGCCTGCAAGGGCCGACCCCCGATTTAATCAATAAGCTTAAAGAAAATTCACTCCTAGGCCGCGTCTTTGCCGCCGGCGTTGCCAACGTAAAATCGACCCGCGAAGTCATGAAAGAGTCGATGGAAGAGTCTGGGCGCGCGGTGATGGTCGATATGGAGCGCTTCATCAATGGGCTTGGCACGATTGCCACGGTGGCACCGCTGCTCGGGCTATTTGGCACCGTCATCGGCATGATTGATATTTTTGGTGCCTCCGGCCCGCAAGGCCAAAACCCCGCCGCGCTCGCACAAGGTATTTCGGTCGCCCTCTACAACACCGCTGCTGGTATCGCGGTCGCGGTACCAGCGCTTATTTTTTATCGACATTTTCGCGCCAAGATCGACGTGATGGTGGTCGATATGGAGCAGCAAGGCATTAAGCTCGTGGAGGTGTTGCACGGAGAGCGTCGATGAATTTTCGACGCGGGCGCGCCCGCGAAGAGCCGGAGATTAACTTCATTCCCTTGATTGATTTGCTCCTGGTGATTTTAATTTTCTTGATGGTCACCACCACCTATTCAAAATTCACCGAGCTACAAATAAACCTCCCCGAGGCGACGGCCGAAAAATCGTCAGATCGCCCGCAGGTGCTCAATATCGGCGTGGATGCATCAAGCAAATACGCGATCAATAATGCGCCGACCGGCTTTATCAATGTCGATGGATTTGCCAAAGCGCTTCGCGATGCCGCCGAAGCGGGCGGCATGAAAGACCCGGTCATCGCGATAGGTGCTGATGCCGGTGCGACGCACCAAGCGGTGGTGAATGTGATGGAAGCCGCGCGCCTAGTGGGCTTCACCAAAATCTCCTTTACGACGCAAGCCAAGGGCAAATAGTCGGTGCCACGCGCGGGCCTTGAGGCATTTTTCCTGCGCGAATGGCAACGTGTTTCGGCTTGGCAAATTCTGTTGCAACCGCTTTCGTGGATTTTTAGCACGCTCATGCTGTTGCGCCGCGCCCTCTTTCGCGCTCGCTTGCTCCACACCTATCGCGCGCCTATCCCGGTCATTGTGATTGGCAATCTGAGTGTGGGCGGCACCGGTAAAACGCCGCTCGTGATCGCACTCACCAACGCGCTACAACAAAAAAACCATGCCCTCGCCGTGGTGAGCCGTGGCTATACCAAAGGCCGCGGGGTGAGCGATGAGGCAGCGCTTATCGGCGTGAAAACCAACGCCGCCGTTCACGTGAATGTCTCGCGCGCGCAAGCGGTACGCGAGGCTCTTGCGAGGCGGTCTGATCTCACCTGTATTGTTGCCGATGACGGCTTGCAACATTTGGCGTTAGCGCGCGATATTGAGATTGCTGTTGTTGATGGTGCGCGTGGGTTTGGCAATGGATTTTTGCTGCCAGCGGGGCCTTTGCGTGAGCCAATTTCGCGCTTAGCGTCAGTGGATTGCATCGTGGTGAACAATACGAATATGCCTGAAACCCCGCGCCAGTTAACGAGTTTGGCCCATATCGACAAGCCAATTTTTTCCATGCGCTACGGTAATGAATGCTTCTCGCCGTTACTGGGCGGTGCCGCGCTGGGCCCGGAAGCCTTTGCCGATTTCGCGCGTGATAAGCGTGTTGCTGCCGTCGCCGGGATCGGCAACCCCGAGCGTTTTTTTGCTCACCTTGCAACACTCGGCCAAACCCTTGAGAGCCGCCATCCGTTTCCTGACCACCACGCGTTTACCGAAGCGGATCTACGTGCGATTCCCGCCGATCTCATCGTGATGACCGAAAAGGACGCGGTAAAATGTGCGGGCTTTGCTGACGCACGCTTGTGGACCATGCAAATTGAGGCAATACTGCCCGACGCGTTTTACGCTTTTATTACCGATAGGCTCGCCCATGTCGCTAGACCCTAAGCTCCTCGAGATTTTAGTCTGCCCGTTGACCAAAGGGCCGCTCACTTTTTCGGCTGACAAGACGGAGCTAATCTCATACGCAGCGCGCTTGGCCTACCCGATTCGCGATGGCATTGCGCTGATGTTGGCTGATGAAGCGCGCGCGCTTAGCGTTGATGAAGAGCGGCCCTAGGTTTTTCGGCCAGAAGTTGCACGCACTCGTGGCACTCACGCTCATTGGCGGGTGCGCGAGCGAAGTCGCGCCGCCAAAATTTGATGTCGTGCCGCTGCCTCTCATTGTGGCTAATGTCCCCGTGAAACTCTCGGTTGCCCATGTGGTGAATCCGCGCTTGCCACGATTTTCTGACGTGCAGATTGCGAGCCTGCTGGCCGCTGCGCGCGTGAGTGTGAAAGATCAATTCGGCCGCGACATTGAATTTAGTCGCGTTGAAACCATCGACATTGCGCGTTTTTTCGCCGATGTGCCGAAGGACGCGATGTCGTGGCGACAGCCGTATCAGTACGACTTCAAATCGGGCAAAGGTAGCGTAGCCGAACTCGCGCACGCCTACCGCAGAACGCTTGACGCGCAAAGAGGCAGCGTCGCCGAATGGGCACCATTTGCGGCGCGCGAAATCGGCTTGAAAGAGCTTGATTTTGATCTCGCGGCCTGGACCACGCGGCTTACCGATACGCACGTTTCGCGCCTTACAGCACTCGCAAAAATTGCCGCCAACGACGGTAAGCCCTCAATCGACGCCACCCAGAAAAATGAGTGGCTTTATTGGGACACGATTGGCGAGCGCCCGCGCACGTTTGATTTTGTGATCACCAATCAAATTGTGGCGAGTGCCGAATACACTTCTGCCGATGTTCACTCGGCGCTGCGCGGGGGCATGACCTTGGGTACGACGGCCTACGCGCGGGTGGCCACGTTTGGCGCGCAATCTTGGTGGAGTACCTTCGCTTTCACCAGTAACGACCCGCAAATTTTAGCGATGCGTGGCGGCGAAACTTATGGCGCGGAGGAGGCCGCGCGATTGGCCGGCACCTTGGCCGCCCATGAGCTCGGGCATCTCTTGTTCCACTACGGGCATCCGTTCGGTCTTACCGCTTGCGTGATGAGCCCAACGCCCATGCTGCGCTTTCGCGAGACCGTGGCGGCACTCAATGGCAGTACCTGCCGTGCCGCCAATCATGAAAAAATGCGCCCCGGTGCGGCCACCATCAATCGCCCCCTGACACCTAGCTGACACCAACATGAAACCGCACTTCACTGCCATCATCCCCGCGCGCATGGGCTCTACCCGCCTACCCGGCAAGGTGCTCGCTGATATTGCGGGGAAGCCGATGGTGATTCGGGTGGCCGAGCAAGCGCTCGCGAGTGGCGCCAGTGCTGTTTATGTGGCGACCGATCATGCCGATGTTGCTAGCGCCTGCGCCGCGCATCAGATGAGTTGCGTGATGACGCGCGCCAATCATGCCACCGGTACCGACCGCTTGGCCGAAGTGGTGGCAGCGCTAAATCTCAAGGCTGACGCGATTGTGGTGAATGTGCAAGGCGACGAGCCGCTGGTTGCGCCCGCGCTCATTGGTGCGGTGGCGGCAGCACTCGAATCGCATCCCGAAGCCGCCATCGCCACGGCTTCTCACGCCATCCGTGCCGCAGAAGAATTTTTTAACCCCAATGTCGTGAAAGTGGTGTGCGACAAAAATGGGCTCGCACATTATTTCAGCCGCGCGCCGATTCCGTTTGCGCGCGAGCATTTTGCGAAAGATAAAAATAGTGTGCCGCACGACTTCATCGCCCAGCGCCACATTGGCCTCTACGCCTACCGCGTATCGTTTTTGAAAGCCTATGCCAGCTTAAGCCCCGCCCCAGAAGAGCAAGTCGAAGCGCTTGAGCAATTGCGCGCACTGCACCACGGCTATCGCATTGTTGTACACAACTGGGGTGGTGAGATCGCACCCGGAGTCGATACCCGCGACGACCTAGCGCGTGTACAAGCACTCGCCAAAGCCCGCTACAAATAACGGGTAAAATTTCGCCTCACCACTCAGTTTCCATCACTCCAAAAAAGGCATATCAATGCGCTTGATTCTCCTCGGCGGTCCCGGTGCAGGCAAAGGTACGCAAGCTGGTTTCATCAAAGAAAAATTTGGCATCCCACAGATTTCCACTGGCGATATGCTGCGCGCGGCGGTCAAAGCGGGGACGCCCATGGGCATCGCCGCCAAAAAAGTGATGGATTCTGGCGCGCTCGTATCCGACGACATCATCATCGGCCTAGTCAAAGAGCGCATCAAAGAAGCCGATTGCGCCAAAGGATTTTTATTCGATGGCTTCCCGCGCACGATCCCGCAGGCGGATGCGATGAAGGCGGCCGGGGTGGCACTCGATTGTGTCGTCGAAATCGCGGTGGACGATAGTGAAATTGTTGAGCGCATGTCCGGGCGGCGCGTGCATGTGGCTTCAGGGCGCACTTACCATGTCAAATTCAACCCACCAAAAGTTGCCGGCAAAGACGACGTAACCGGCGAAGAGTTGATTCAGCGCGATGATGATAAAGAGGCCACCGTTAAAAAACGCCTCGATGTTTATCACGAGCAAACTGAGCCGCTGGTGGCCTACTACGGCGACTGGGCGAAAACAGGTGAGCCCGGCGCGCCGAAATATGCGAAGGTCGCCGGCGTAGGTAGGGTCGAAGAAATTCGCGATCGCGTGTTTGCGGCTTTGGCGGAGTAGGGCTGGTGATTGACGCGACGCTGGCTGCTGCACCGCTGGTTAGCGTTATTGTCCGTACCACCCACCGCGCTACACTGGCCGAAGCGCTCGCTTCGGTCGATGCGCAGACCTACCCAAATATTGAAATCGTTGTCGTTGACGCGCTGGGAACGGGCATCACGCTACCGAGCTCGGGGCAAGGCGAGCGGCCCAGACGCACTATCTCAACGGGCACAACGCTAAGTTACAGCCCGGCTGCTAACGCTGGTCTTGATAGCGCGCGCGGGGAGTATTTGATTTTTTTGGACGACGATGATTTTTTTGATGTGACGCACATTGCGTCGTTGTGGCATCTGATTCGTCGTAAGCCCGGTGCCCGGGTCGCCTACGCCGCAACACGCAAGTGGGATGCGCGCGGGAGCGTAATCGGAACCGTCGAC
>JAYVGG010000274.1:0-2003 GCA_043772475.1 Burkholderiales bacterium | reverse complement strand
GCCGGGTCGTGAATGGTGAAGGTGTTGCCTTTGGCTTTTGCGAGCACCACAAAATGATTGAGATCCCAGTGGAGAATGCAGGGCAGCGTGAGCTGCGAGACTTCGGGTAATTCAAGACGGAGCGGGCGGCCAGCAAACCCGAGCGCATCGGCGATACGCATGAGATCCACCAACGTGGCCCCTTTTTGCGTCATACCAAAGCGCCGCCTGAGATCACTTAAATCGGTAAACAAGCCGTGATAGCCCGCCACCATCGCTAAGCACGTGAGCCCGCATTCGGCAGCCTCGGTTTGCAAAATCGAGGGTAATCGCCGCCCCCAGCCGAGATTGAGTCGCTCCATCATGATTTCGCCCCGGCATCACTGCGCCATTTTCCAGTGAGCGAGTACACCGGCTCGAGTATCCACTCGATCAAGCGGCGGCGCTCCAGCACCACATCGGCATCGAGCTGCATACCGGGCTGCAAGGGCACCGCCTCACCATTGACCAGCATCGACTTCACCGGCACCTTCACCGTGACCCGATAGACCGGCTCGTTATTGGCCGCTATTCCGGGGCGCGCGGGCAGATCACTTGGGTTCAGCGTGGTGCGCGAAATGCTCTCAATGGTGCCGGTGTGGTGGCCAAATTTTTGATACGGAAACGCTTGGTAGCGCAAGTACACCGGCTGCCCCGCGCGCAAAAAACCAATCGCCCGGCTAGGCGCAAATAAATGCGCCTCAAGCTCGGCCCCTGAGGGCACGATGGTGAGTAGCACCGTGCCGGTATTCGCAGGGCCCCCGCGCTCGGCCTGTATGGCAGTGACCGTGCCATCTTGTGGTGCCGGTACGATGATTTCGCGACGCACTTCGGCCTGCGAAATTTCTTGGTTGATCTGCGATTTGTTACGGTTAATCGCCGCAATCTCGGAGAACGATTTCATCGGTAATTCGCTCAGCAATCCCTCAAGCTCGATACGGTCTCGGATGATCGCCATGCGGCTACGCATGAGGGTGCGAAGCCGCCCCGCTTGCTCGACCGAGGTCTCTTGCGAGAGCTGCAAGCCCTGCTCAGAAATAAATCCCTTTTGCTGCAACTGCGCTTGTCGCGTCAGCGATTTATCGGCGAGCGATACACGGCTCTGCTGCAACGCAATCTCTTGGTCAAGCTGCGTCTCTTCGCCCTTGAGCGCATCAACACGGCCTGCTAGCCCGCGTTTTTGCTGCTTTAAGAGTTCGCGTTTTTTACTCGCTTCGGTGTCAAGCGTGGCGATTTGCTCCTTCAAGTTTTTGACCGCGCCCGCTTGCGTGGCACCGCCCGCGCTGCTTTGGGTTTCACCAGAAAGCGTAATCAGCGGCGCGCCGCGTTTGATCACATCGCCCTCCTGCACCTTGATCTCGCCAATCACGCCCGCTTGCGGCGGGAAAACCCGGACGATGCCCTTTTGTGGGATCAGTAAGCCCGCCAAGCGCTCTTCACGCGCGTAGGTGCCAAACCAGAGCAGGCAGCCAATCGCGATGATGGTGAGCAGCGCGAAGGCGGCCATGAGGTGGTGTGAGAGCGTGGGCGCGGTCATCACCGAGCCTAGCCACGGTGTTTGTCGCTCGGCTAAAACTTCCGAGCGAAAAAGCGGCGTATTTTTATCGGCGATTGCCGTGCTGGCGCGCGTCAGTGTTGCGCTCGACGTGTTCTGGATCGCGTGCGCGCGATCTTTTTCAGTCGGCATGGCAGGCCTCTGATCGCCCGTCATAGCGGCACGGTAAATTCACGGATATCGAAATTAACTTCGATCACACGCTTCATTCGCTTCACCGTAAAGACGCGGCGAATTTTAGGGTCAACAAAATCCTTGAGCAACGGTGGGCGAACCGACCGGAAGTAAAAATCGGTTTTTTCGGCAACCTCTGCTTTGGCCGCCACATCAAGCTCATCTTGGCGCGTAACCGTTTGCACAATGCAGGGCGCGTGGGTGATGCCTGCTTCGAGCATCGCACAAGCGCGATGGTAGCCGTTGTGCAGCAACA
>JAYVGG010000273.1:0-2077 GCA_043772475.1 Burkholderiales bacterium | reverse complement strand
GAGCGCCGCCTGGTAGCACTGTTGCGCCCCGGCGGTGTCATTCAACGCCAACAACACATTGCCTAAATTGTTGTGCGCTTGCTCGAGCTTGGGCTGATGCGTAATAGCAAGCTCGAAGGCGCGGCGGGCACCCGCAAGTTCGCCACGGTTTTGCAATAGCACGCCTAAGTTGTAATGCGCGTGGGCAAATTGCGGGGCAAGCCGCAGCGCTTCCTGATAGTTTGCTTCCGCTTTCGCGGCATCGCCGAGATAACCCTGCACAGTGCCAAGCTGAAATAAGAGCTGGGGGTTACCCGCATCGTATTGCCGCGCAGCTTCGTAATGCGGCAGGGCTTCGGCATAGCGCTGCTCGCGATGCGCGATCATGCCGAGCCAAAAGCGAGCAGGGGCTTGGTGTTCGGGCGTTTTTACGGTTTCACAAAACTGCGCGGCGAGGTCTGCTGCAGCAGCCAAATCGCCGGCTTGCCACTTCAACCCAATGGCATCGAGTACTGCTTTCGTCAAGGCGCGCGTGCCGGTGATTTTTCAACGTACTCAAACACCTTCACCACCCGCAGCACGCCGCTCGATGTGCGCGCGACTTCTGCGGCGGCTGTGCCTTCCTCGCGCGTGACGACACCCATTAAAAATACGCTACCCGCTTCCGTCACCACCTTAATCTGATTCGACGAGACCCCGGCCGCGCCAATCAAGCGGGTCTTCACGTTTGAGGTGATGAGGGTATCGGTGCTGCGCGCGGTGAGCGCGGAATTAGGGCCGATCACGAGCTCGTTGGTGACGTGTTTCACACGTGCGATGTTGGCTACTGCTGCCCCAATCGCTTTTTTCATCTCCTCAGTCGGTGCCTCGCCGGTAATCAGCACGCCGAGGTTGATCGAAGTGATATTGAAATGCGCGTCGGGGAATTGATCGAGCTGGATGCGGATTGATTTAGCTTCGATGTTTTGATCTTCGAGATTAGTGCCGAGCGTGCGGCGATCATCAATCGCCATCGCGGTGGCACCGACACCGGTGACCGCGAGCGTGAAGCAGCCGGATAGTAGGGACGAGGCAGCAAGCATCAAAGCGGTGAGGGCAAGTTGCGCGTGGCGCATAGTGGGCTCCTAGTGAAGAGGGGGGAATTTTACGCGTAATGCTTAAGCTGAAAACGCATCCTTCAGCCATTCGACCGTGGAAGCCGCCGATTCGTTCGCGCCCGTGGTCAATAGCACCGCATCAAATCGGCATGGCGGCGGGCGGCGAAATTGCGTTAAGTATTGCTCGGCGGCAGCAATCAAGCGCTTTTGTTTGGCCGAGCCGATGCTCGCTAGTGCCCCGCCAAAACTTTCGCTTTTGCGAAACCGCACCTCGATAAATACCAGTGTCTCGCCGTCTTGCATGATGAGGTCAACTTCACCAAAGCGAGTGCGGTAATTGCGCGTGACCAATTTGAGCCCTAGGCTGATCAGGTGCTGCTCCGCCTTGTGTTCGGCGTTGTCCCCCAAGGCCTTGCGGTTAAATAGTTTCAGCACGCTCATGGCGCGCTGCTAAGCGCGCGCGGCTGGCCATCGCGCATCTCAAGTTGCGTCAGGCTACGGACAAATTGATTCCCGCTATCGAGCGTGAGCTTGCCGGTTACGCCATCGAGGCTTGGTAGATTGCGCGCCCGCTCATCTGTCATCACGAGCTGTGTCAGCCGCCACGCGTCGATGCCGAGCGCGTAGAGCCGCTCGTAATCAAGCGGTAAATCGGCAGAGGGCCTCGCGTAGCTCATCACCGCCAGATGATCACGCTCGACAAACCAAGGCATTTCCAAATAGCGCACCCCATCGAGGTCCCGGTTTTCAATCACGCCAGCATAAGGATTAAGCGAATGCGAGGTCGCGTAGATCGGAATTGCATTGGGCAAATACGGCCGCAACAAGCGCGCCGCTTTAGCATCGAGCGCGATAAAAACGAGGCTCACATCACGCCACTTCTCAAAGCTCGCCTTGATCTTGAGGCCATCAGCGACTTCACTGCCCACCGTTAGTCGGCCCACAATTTCACCGCGTTTCGCGAGCCATTCTTTTTCAAAGCTATCGGCCAAGCGTTTCGC
>JAYVGG010000272.1:0-3234 GCA_043772475.1 Burkholderiales bacterium | reverse complement strand
GCCTCTGCGTCTGTTTCACCGGTGCGAATGCGTATCACTTGGCTCACATCCACCACAAAAATTTTACCGTCCCCAATCTTGCCCGTATGTGCCGCCTTGATGATGGCATCAATCGCCTTATCAATCAGCTCATCAACCAAGATCACTTCCACTTTTACCTTGGGTAAAAAATCGACCGTGTACTCGGCACCACGATAAAGCTCGGTGTGGCCTTTTTGCCGCCCAAAGCCTTTGACCTCGGTGACGGTGAGGCCGGAAACGCCCAGCTCCAGCAGCGCTTCACGCACTTCGTCGAGCTTAAAGGGTTTGATGATGGCTTCAATTTTTTTCATTTCTCTCTCCTGAGGATTATTGCGGAAAATATTTTGAGGTGATCGGGTAGCGCCAGTCTTTGCCAAATCCGCGTCGGGTTATTTTCGCACCGACTGGCGATTGACGGCGTTTGTATTCATTTATTTTTAGTAGCCGAGTTACGCGTTCTACGTCAGCTCGCGCGAAGCCTTTCGCGATGATCTCAGACGGCGAGCGATCTTGCTCCATAAAGAGCTCAACAATATCGTCCAAAATCGCGTAGTCGGGAAGCGAGTCTTGATCTTTCTGGTCGGGCCGTAATTCAGCGCTCGGCGGGCGCGTAATCACACGCTCGGGAATCACGCGGGACTCCAGATTTCGCCAATGGCAGAGCTGATAGACGAGCGTTTTCGCCACATCTTTCAAAATCGCGTAGCCGCCAGCCATGTCGCCATAAAGTGTGGAGTAGCCCACCGCCATTTCACTTTTATTACCCGTCGTCACCACCATGGCACCAAATTTATTCGAGAGCGCCATGAGTAGCGTGCCGCGCACACGCGCTTGGATATTTTCTTCTGCGGTGTCTTCGGCGCGGCCCGCGAAGGCATCGGCGAGGGACGCCTTAAATTGGTTAAACATCGGTGTGATATTGATTTCGGAGTATTTCACGCCCTGAATTCTCGCCATTTCGCGTGAATCATCGAGCGAGATTTGCGCGGTGTAGTCAGAGGGCATCATCACCGCATGGACACGGTGATGCCCCAGCGC
The DNA here is from genome assembly GCA_043772475.1 of Burkholderiales bacterium. GTDB lineage: Bacteria > Pseudomonadota > Gammaproteobacteria > Burkholderiales > Usitatibacteraceae > UKL13-2. The sequence goes on along the minus strand of JAYVGG010000272.1, from coordinate 2,175 downwards.
ATCCACCGCAATGGCTAACGTGAGTGCCGAATCCACCCCGCCGGAAAGGCCAAGCAAGATACCGGGAAAGCCGTTTTTATTCACGTAGTCACGCAACGCCACCACGAGTGCCCGGTACACGCTCTGCTCTAGGCTTGGCGGTGCATGGCGAGGCCCCGTCCACTTACCGTCGGCAAGCGTGACGTGGTCAAGCGATTCATCAAATTCTTGTGCTTGGTAGCCCACGCTACCGTCTGCGCTAATCGCAAACGAGGCACCGTCAAAGATTAGCTCATCTTGCCCGCCGGTCATGTGCGTGTAGAGCATGGGTACACCAGATTCGGCTACGCGGGCGCGCACCACGTCGTAGCGTAAATCGAGTTTTTTGAAATCATAGGGCGACGCGTTCGGCACCACAATCAACTCGGCTCCAGCGGCAACGCTCGCACGTACCGGCTCGGCAAACCAAACATCTTCGCAAATTAAAACTCCCACCTTCACACCGTGATGCAAAAACACAAACGGTGCCGACCCGGTCACAAAATATCGCAGCTCGTCGAACACTTGGTAGTTCGGTAGTTTTTGCTTTAGATACGAGCCGATTATTTGCCCGTTCTCGATCAGCGAGGCCGCGTTGTAAAGCTTATCCCCGATCAAATGCGGGTGACCCACGATGACGCTAATCCCTGAAACTTGGCGCGCCAGTGTGCTAAGCGCGTGCGCGCAGGCCTCGCGAAAATCATGGCGAAACAATAAATCTTCGGGGGGATAGCCGCAAAGCGAAAGCTCAGGCGTGACCAGTAGCGTGGCACCGTCGGCGCGCGCCCGCGCCGCATTTTCTAGGATGCGCGCCGCATTGCCAGCGAGATCGCCGAGGATGGGATTGAGTTGAGCAACAGCTAGGTGGAGAGGCACAGGCAGCAATCGAATGAAGATATAAAGAATTATACGTTCTGCACTACACTCGCTGCTATGTCTGAGCCCACTATTGAGATCACCGAAAGCCTCGCTACGATTCCCGCCCCCGCGTGGGACGCGCTTTTCGGCCATAACCCCACACTCAAACACGCATGGCTGCAATCCATGATTGACGCGGGCTGCACCACAGCGAAATCGGGCTGGTTGCCGCAATTCATCACGCTCTGGCGCGAAATAGCGGGCGAAAAAACGCTTTGTGGCGCGGTGCCGCTGTATCTAAAAAATCACTCCTACGGCGAATATATTTTTGATTGGGCATGGGCGGATGCCTATGCACGCGCGGGGCTTGACTACTACCCGAAGCTCGCCGCTGCGGTTCCGTTCACGCCGTGTGGCGGTGCCAGGCTTGCCGTGCAGGACGAAAAAGACCGCGCATTTTTAATCGCCGCCATGCTGGAACTCGGCCACCAGCGCGGGGTTTCATCGGTTCATGTACTTTTCCCGAGTGTGGCCGAGCAGGGCGCGCTCGTGGCGGCAGGCTTTATGGCGCGTACCTCGGTGCAGTTTCATTGGCGCAATGCGGGCTACAAAACCTTTGACGCGTTTCTTGCCACCTTCAGCCACGATAAACGCAAAAAACTCAAGCAAGAGCGCCGCAAAGTCGAGGCAGCGAGCATCACGTTTCAGCGCAAAGTGGGGGCCGACATTAGCGAAGCGGATTGGGATTTTTTTAACGCGCGCTATCGCAATACCTACCGCGAGCACCGTTCGACACCGTATTTGAATCGAGAATTTTTTGCCATGATTGGTGAGCGGATGCCACAAAACGTTTTGCTCGTGATCGCCGAGCGAGAGGGCAAGCGCATTGCTGCTGCCCTTAATTTATTCGATCAGCAAACACTCTACGGCCGCTATTGGGGCACCGAAGAGTTTCATTCGGGCCTACATTTCGAGACCTGCTACTACCAAGCGCTAGCGTTTTGCATCGAGCGCGGTATCACCATATTTGAAGGTGGCGCACAAGGCGAACACAAGCTGGCGCGCGGGTTTTTACCGGTGCAATGCCACTCTGCCCATTGGCTCAAAGAGCCTAGATTTGCCAAGGCCGTAGAAGATTTTTTAGCCCGCGAACGCGGTGGAGTCGCGCAGTATGTCGATGAATTAAAAGAGCATCAGCCGTATCGGCAAACATAAACCGCAAAGCCAACGACCCGTCATCCCGAGCGCAGCCGAGGGAGCTACTTTTGGTGGCGTAGCGCGGGTGCTCGCAAACAGCAG
>JAYVGG010000271.1:0-2137 GCA_043772475.1 Burkholderiales bacterium | reverse complement strand
CGGCCTAACGCCCGATGGCGGTGGCACGTTTTTTCTGCCACGCATGGTGGGCATGCGTAAGGCCACCGAGCTCATCATGCTTTCGGAATCTCTCTCGGCTGAGGCAGCGCTAGAAATGGGCTTGATAAACCGCGTGGTCGCTTTGGAGGTGTTGCACGCGGAAGTCGAAGCGCTTGCCACGCGACTAGCAGCTGGCCCCACCGGCACCTACGCGGGCACGAAGGCATTGCTCAATCAAGCGATGAGTAACACGCTAAGCTTGCAGCTCGAAGCCGAGAAAGCATCGTTCGTAGCCTGCACGAAGACAGCGGATTTTAACGAAGGGGTCGGCGCGTTTGTCGCAAAACGTGCGGCAAAATTCAGCGGAAAATAAGTCGCATGAATTGCCGAACCCCGCGCCCCGCTTAGGCTTTCGGCTATCGCTTACTAATCACAAACGTGAATTCGGCCGCCGATTCGGCGCTCGACACGAGCGGATTGCCGGTCTGTTTGCAGAAGGCTGCAAAGTCTTTTACGGAGCCCGGGTCCGTCGCCACAATGCGTAGCGTTTGCCCGGATTCCATCGCAGACAGGGCTTTTTTGGCGCGCAAGATAGGGAGCGGGCAGTTCAGCCCTTTTACGTCGAGCTCAATGTGGGTCGTGGTGGTCATGATGTGCTTTCTGGTGAGGTGGGAATATACCAGAGGCTGCGCGGCATAAAGCTCATGCGTGGGAATGAAAATTGGGCGCGCCGCCCTACGCCGCACGATTGCGGGCCGTACCCGCAATGACAGTTGAGAGAGTAGCGCAAGAAATCTGTCATGCCGAGCGTAGCCCAGCATCTGCTTTTTTGTCGCATCGCGCGCGTGCAAGCAAAAGCAGATCCCTCGGCTACGCTCGGGATGACAAGTTGAGAGCAGGCGGCACCTCAAACACAGCCGTCCATTGACGTTCGCGGGTGGCCATCAATAGTTGGCGATACAATAAGGGTTATTTTTTAAGCCATTCACCCGCGCCAAGGAGAATCGTTCCGTGCCAATCATTTCGATGTTTTACGGGATCATCATCCGGCTCTATTTGATCGACAATAAGCATCACAACTTGCCACATATCCACGCGAAGTACGCCGAGTTCGAGGCATCGATTAGCATTTCTGAAGGCGAAATTCTTGCGGGCGAGTTACCGAAGAAGCAGCTTCGCCTCGTGCAGGCGTGGATCGAGCTTCATCGTGATGAGCTGGCCGCCGATTGGGAGCTTGCCGTCAGCGGCGAGAACCCCTACAAAATTGCACCTTTGTGAGCGAGTCATGTACTGGGATGTGAAATCCGTTAAGCCGCTTCCTGACTTCCGTATCTATGTGGAAATTGAGGATGGAAGCAAGGGCATATTCGATATGAGACCCTATTTAGAGCGCGGTGTTTTTCGCGAGCTAAAGGATGTCAATTACTTCAACCGAGTCGGGATTGTTTTTGGTGCCGTGACCTGGCCCAACGAGCAAGACATCGCCCCCGAGACATTGCTCGCAGAGCTTATCCCGGCATAGCGCGGTGATAGGCTAAACACCGCGCCATTATTAAGGATTCGCGAGGGCCCTACGATGGCGTTTGGTCGGAAATTTGCGCGCGTCAATCACTGCACCGCATTCAGCAGCGCCGCAAGCTCCGCCACCGCGCCCGCATCCATTTTGCCCGCCTTCGTACCCATGATGTTGGCACTTCCCGTGAGCACGGGTGCCTTCACCATATCGCCGTAAATAAAACTCATTTTCGACACCATGCGCGTGTTGGCCGGCTTGGTCGCTGGCGCGGGCTTGGCCTTGCCCCATTGCAGGCCACCACCACCTTCGGGGACGGCTTGATCGGCTATTTGCGCGATCGGAAAACCAGTCTTGGTATCAATCCACGTCTTAAAATACATATCATCACGCGTAGCTTTGCTGCCAAATTCATACACCGCTGTACTACGCCCCGCGATGGTGGCGCTACCGAGCGCGCGGCACTTGCCTTCGATATCGGTGATGGTGACCAGAAGCGTCTGCGACGCTTTTTCGCCCGCCGATGCGGTCTTGTCGGTCGAAAATCTGCTGTTGCCCATCAAATCCGAATAGTGGGTGTCCCCAACAAAAATGGTGTGCATCAAAATCTTCGCCGCACCCGGT
>JAYVGG010000270.1:0-8652 GCA_043772475.1 Burkholderiales bacterium | reverse complement strand
CGTGAGTCCAAGAGCCACTGTTTGCGCGGTGTTCGGGCTAATGGCGCCATTCGCACCGGCACTTGGGGTGACGGTGAAGGTTATCGGTACACAGACCGTTGCCCCGGTTGCAAGCGTGGTGGTGCCGACGGCACAGGCGGTTTGTGAGGTCGCCCCCGCAGCAGCCACGAAGAAGCCAAGTGCTGCTGGGGTGCAAGCGGCTGAACTGCTTGCCGCACTGAAACTGCCCGCCGCACATAGGGTTTGGGCAGTTGCACCAGCGGCGGCAACAAAGCTACCTGCACTTGCTGGCGTACATACGCTGGCACCGGCGGCTGATGAGAAGCTACCAATCGCGCACAGCGTGGATGAGGTTGCGCCGAGACCCGTCACGAAGCTACCCGCCGGGGCGGGCGTACATGGCGCGTTGCCGGTGGCTGAGAATGTGCCCGCTACGCATTGCACGGGGGTTGCGGTAAATGTGGCCGACACATTACATGCCGCTGTAATGACAGCGGTGGTAAACGTCGTGCCCACCAATGCGCCACCACAGTTGCCCGCACCGGTTGTGATCACCGTATTGAAGCCGGCATTTGCTGTGATGGTGAAGGTTGTCGTGAGTCCAAGAGCCACTGTTTGCGCGGTGTTCGGGCTAATTGCGCCATTCGCACCGGCACTTGGGGTGACGGTGAAGGTTATCGGTACGCAGACCGTTGCCCCGGTTACAAGCGTGGTGGTGCCGGCGGCACAGGCGGTTTGTGAGGTGGCACCCGTGGCAGCCACGAAGAAGCCAAGTGCTGCTGGGGTGCAAGCGGCTGAACTGCTTGCCGCGCTGAAACTGCCCGCCGCACATAGGGTTTGGGCGGTTGCACCAGCGACGGCAACAAAGCTACCTGCACTTGCTGGCGTACATACGCTGGCACCGGCGGCTGATGAGAAACTACCGACCGCGCACAGCGTGGCCGAAGTCGCACCGGTGGTTGCAACAAAACTACCCGCAGGTGCTGGTGTGCAGGGTGCGTTGCCGGTCGCCGAGAAGTTGCCCGCCGCACATTGCACCGGGTTCAGCGTGAAGGTTGCCGTGACGGTTTTGAGGAAATCCATTGTGACAGCACACGTACCCGTGCCGGTGCAGCCTGCCCCGCTCCAGCCGGCAAAGCTTCCGCCCGCGACGGGTGTGGCGGTTAGGGTCGTAATCGTGTTGTGGGCGTAGAGCTCCGTGCAATCCACGCCGCAGTTGATGCCGGTGCCGGTCACGCTGCCGCTACCCGCGCCCGCGAGGACGACCGTGAGGGTCTTATTCGCCGCACCTAGATTATCGAGTTGCGCGCGGATTTCGCCACCGGGGAATGCCCCCGTGTGGAGATTTAAGTACCAGTTGCCCGCGAGGATATCGGCTTCATCGGTCTCGCTATAAACAAGCACCTCGGTGACGGGGCTTATCAGGTTGCTTAAGCCTTGTTTCACACCAGCACCTACCGCGCGTGCGCCGGGGCCGTGCAGGTGGGCGGCAGTGAGCGGGCCAACGCCCGCGTAGCTGAAGTTAAGCGTGATGGTGTTGTTAACGGTATCCACAATCGCGGCGCCGGAGCCTCCGCCAGTTGAGGCGTTGGCCGGCACTTCCTGCGCGCCTTCGATGACGAGGTTGAACGTATTGAGAGCGACAAAGGTGACGGCGACATTGCAGCTGGCGGTGATGGCGGCGGTAGTGTAAGTGGTGCCCACCAAAGCGCCGCCACAGTTACCGGCACCGGCAGTGATGGCGGCGCTAAAGCCCGCATTTGCTGTGATGGTGAATGTAGTCGTCTGCCCAGAAGCCACTGTTTGCGCGGTGTTTGGACTAATGGCGCCATTCGCACCCGCACTTGGGGTGATGGTGAAGGTGATCGGCACACAGAGAGTTGCACCGATTGCGAGCGTGGTGGTACCGGCCGCACAGGCGGTCTGTGCAGTAGCACCGGTTGCCGAAACAAAGAAACCGATTGCAGCTTGCGTGCAGCTTACAGCCCCAGTGGTTGCTGAGAACGATCCAGGCGCGCATAAAGATTGCGTGCCAGCACCTGCCGCCGCAACAAAGCTACCCGCGCTCGCGGGTGTCTGCGCGGTGGCACCGGTGCCCGCGACGAAACTACCTGCGCTCGCAAGTGTGCAGGCAGTCGCACCGGTGCTGGCCGAGAAGCTACCAATCGCGCACAGTGTGGCGGATGTCGCGCCAGCGGTGGAAACAAAGCTACCCGCAGGGGCGGCGGTACACGGCGCGTTGCCGGTTGCGGAGAAAGTTCCGGCAATACACTGCACCGGAATCGCGACGAAACTCGCCGTCACATTGCACGCCGCCGTGATCGCAGCGGTGGTGTAGGTCGTACCAACCAAGCTACCGCCACACTCCCCTGCCCCGGTGGCCACACTCGCACTAAAGCCTGCATTGGGGGAGACGCTAAATTGGGTGGTTTGCCCGGAAGCCACAGCCACGGCGGTGTTTGGGCTGATCGTGCCATTGGCACCGGCACTCGGCGTGACGCTAAAGGTGATGGGCACGCACACGGTAGCACCGGCTGCGAGCGTAGTTGTGCCCACCGCGCAAGCTGTTTGTGCCGACGCGCCCGCGAGCGGAACAAAGAAGCCCAAACCCGCCAGCGTGCAAGATGTGGCACCAGCAGTCGCGCTAAAACTTCCCGCCGCGCATAGCGCTTCGGCGGTGGCACCGACGCCAGCCACAAAGCTGCCCGCTGCGGCTAACGTGCATACCGTGGCACCCGCTGCAGCCGAGAACGAGCCCACTGCACACGCGACCTGCGCGGTGGCGCCATTGGCGGCCACAAAGCTACCCGCCGATGCGGCGGTACAGGGCGCAAAACCAGTCGCAGAAAAATTACCTGCGAGACACTGCACACCGTTTAATTGGAGCCCGACCAAGACCGGGTCATGATCTGACGCGCGGAATGGAATAGCTGAAACGAGATCCGGTGTGGTGCAGGGAACAGCAATGGTGGGCGTACAACCTGGGTTGTTCTTAGTCTCGACGTTGTAATCGAGATAGACCGGCTCATCCGCATTGATGTGCCATTTGTCGGCACCGGTGACGGTTGCGGTCAGTGCGGCATTACCCACGGCATGGTCGAGCGAGCCTGAGAGGCCATCAAACATGTAGGAATAGGTATTGTTGATGAGCGTGCCCAGGCCACCTGCACGCAGGGTATCCATCGGGTCTTCTTGCTCATACGCGTTGTAATCACCGAGCGCAATTACGCGCGGGGCACCGGGGAAAGTTGCGATGAAATTAACCAACGCTGTGGCCTGCAACGTGCGGGTATTGTTGTAAGCACCTTGCCCAGAATCAACATCCAGCCCCGTCGCACCAGAGGAACTCTTCGATTTGAAGTGGTTAGCGATAACCGTTAATTGTTCACCATTGCTATTCATCTGAAAAGTCTGCGCGACCGGGGCACGCCCGATCACAAACGCGATGTCGTTGGGCGAGGTGGGCAAGCCGACCGGCGTGACCTTGGTGGTCTTGTAGATGATGGTGGCTTTGATCTGGTCGGTACTACCGTTGATGGTGCCCCAGCCCGCTGGGTCACCCACAAATGCCCAAACCCCAGCACCGGCGCTGGCGTTGAGACCGTTGACGAGATCTTGCACGGCGGAGTTTGTGCCGGTGCCATCGTTTTCGATTTCCATTAGCGTGACGATGTCGGCATCGAGCCCAAGAAGGGCTGCGAGAATTTTCGGGCGTTGGCGATTGAATTCGGCCAGAGTATTAGCCCCACGCGCGGTCGGGAACCCACCACCCAAACCATCACCGTTGAAATAGTTGAGCACGTTCATCGCGCCCACTTTTAGATTGCCACCGACGAAAGGTGGGGTGAGCGGACGCGGCGCGTAGGCGAATACGGGCGCGGTCGTTGCGTACACGCGATGGCTGCCGAACGCCTGACTCATGATGCCGGTGAGGTTGCTCACGGTGCTACCGAGACGCAGCGACCCGGTGGCGGGATCGGTGAAGGGAATAGAAGCTGGATAGGGCACCGTGCTTGCGTCATCGAGCAGGATACGTGAACGCGTATTAGTGTCGGCAAAGGCCGCAACATTGGCGCTGTTGTTGGTGGCATTCGCGGTGCCCGTTGCTGGGTTGTCGTTTGGGTCTACGACATTGGTGGGGTTAAAGGCGCGGCCATTGGCCGAAAGAGTGACTTCACCAAAGTGCGCGAGATCAAAATGGTCGCTCACCGTGAGTGATTGCGTGAACTGTACACGCATCCCCTCGTAGCGCTCAAGGTCACCGGTAACCGCGACGGGCAGGCTGACCACGATGGGTGCGGGGAGCGCGTTGCCCGTAGAAAGTGTGGTGATCGTCGGCGTGACAATCTCGGTGAGGGTATTGGGGACGGTGCCAAATTCGACTACGGTGCCAACCACCCGCACAAGATCACCCGGTGCCACCGCGAAGGGTGCTAAATTGGTGAATACGAACATGCCCTCTGAGGTGAGCGGATTTCCATCTACCAGGGCATCCGGCTCTTGAATGTAAAAGCCCTTGAGCTGATTGGCACCCTGATAGTCGGCGGTGACGATACCCTCGATGGTCACGAGCTGCCCCGCAAGTGGGCTCGCCGTGCCACTGCCCTGCACGGTGTGAATGCGGAACACATCGTCGTTGGTGATGGTGCCAGTCGCCGTTGTGGTGACACCGATGGCACCGACGATGTTGGTGATGTTGACCGCGAACGTCTCATTGGGCTCGCCCACGGTGTCGCCGTTGACGTTAACGGTAAAGGTGTACGTGGTGCTTCCCGGCGCAATCGACTGCCCCGTGAGCGTGTTAGCAACGTAGTCTGACCCTGCCAGCGCCGTGCCATCGGCGGTCGCGATGTCAAAGGTAATCGGCGTTGCTGATGTTGTGGAAAGCGAAACCGTGAACGCGAAGGCGGTCGTGCCGGCATTGCCCTCGCTTAGCGTGACCGGGGCAATGGTGAGATTCGGTGCCGCGTCGTCATTGGTGATGGTGCCGATACCCGCGCTGCCCGCAAGGATTGCGGCGGGCGAAACATTACTGATCGCCACCGAGAACGTTTCGTCGCCCTCGGGGAGCGTGTCACCGTTCACGACGACCGTGAACGTGAACGTGGTTGCACCGGCAGCAATCGTTGCGCCAGTAATCGAATTGCTCACATAGTCAGAGCCAGCTGTGGCGCTACCGGCAACGGTGGCGATATCAAATGTGGTGGCAGTCACCTGCGCGGCAGAGAGGGTCACGATGAAATCGAAATTAGTCGTTCCGGCATTGCCTTCGTTGGCGGTGACGCTTGAGATGGCGAGGTTGGTGCAAACGTTTACCGCGGTTCCACTATTGCGCGGGTTGGGCGCCCCGGTCGCAAAGTTAGCGTTGTTTGCGTCAGTGTCGGTACATCCGTTTACGCCACGCAGAATCGAGGTCGTGTTACTGGGCGCTGGTGCTGTAGCCCCCTCGAAACAATTCGCGGCTGCGCCGTACCCTACAAAATCAACAACCGATGCGCCAATCGGGCAGCCGGTCGTCGTTAGTACCGTGGTGCTATTCACTAGCGCCACCTTGCCCGCTGTGCCAGACATGTTTGTGGTACCCGTCGCGTTCACCGCAGGCAACGCAACGCCAGCCACCACCCCACCCGCATTTCCCATCTGCACCAAGTAGTAACCCCCAGCCGGAATCACGCCAGTGATGTCTACTTTTTGCGTCAGCGCAAAGTTACCGGCAGAAGACGCATACTGCACAGACCAGCCGGCCACACTGACTGGGGCGGCGCTTCGGTTGAAAAGCTCGATAAAGTCGTTGGTGTAGGGTGCCCCCGCATTCCCCCCGCCCCCATAAACCTGACTAATCACAATATTGGGCGAAACCGCCATTGCCGGCAACGCCGCAAGCAAGGCGAGCGCGCACGCCATGCCTCGCAAACTATGACGAATCAACATCGAAAAAACGCAATGGGTGTTTGTGAGGATGGACATGGTGCGTTCCTTTGCGCCTTAGCGGGGCGCGGTGGAGGTGGAGTGGTGTGCTGGAAATACATCGATGCTGCACTGATGATTGTCCTCTGTCGGGGACGATTACGATGTAGAAAATTGTGTCCTTGTTTCAGAAGCGTGACCCAGCAATTGCACCGCTTGATGCGTACCATGGTACACCGCGAATGAGTCACATCCGGTATCATGTCTTATGTCTAAAAAACCCGCCAAATCCCCCAAAATCCTCAAGCTCTTCCCTACGCCATCCGACTGCGAGGCGGCGTTTTACGATGCCTTTGACCGTGCGGACTTAAACGCGATGATGGCGGTGTGGGCGGATGATTCCTTTGTCGTCTGCATTCACCCGCAAGGCCCGCGGCTTGCGGGGCATTCGGCGATTCGTGCGAGTTTTGGCGAGATTTTCTCGGCCGGTGCAACCGCGAAGGTTGAAGTCGGTGAATTGCGTAAGCAGGAAAGCCAGACCTTGGCAATTCATAGCGTGTACGAGACTTTTCGCATTCCCGCCCATGCAGGCGGCACCGGTGTTGCGCCGACGGTGCTCGCGACTAATATCTTTCAGCTAACACCCAATGGCTGGCGCATGATCATGCATCATGCGTCGCTCGCACCTGAAGGCACCAAGGCTGAAGAACAAGGTGTAGCGCGGATCTTGCACTGATTGCGGATCATGTGGGCTCGCCTTTTCTGCCTCACTGTACTCGCCACCGCCCTCGCCTTTACGCGCACTCTCGAAGCTGAAACACCTAAAAAAATACTCCGTACCGCGATTCAATCCGCCGAAAAAAGCTTTGACTGCGCGGTCGATTCAGCAGAAGCTTCAGGCTCGATTTGCTCGCATATTTTTGATTCTCTCCTGCAATACGATCACCTCGCGCGCCCGATCAAGCTTCAACCGAATACCGCCGTGGCGCTGCCAGAAATCTCGCCCGACGGTCGCACCTACACGCTCAAGATCAAGCCCGGCATCACCTTCACCGATCACCCGGCGTTTGGCGGGAAAAAACGTGAGCTTGTCGCCGCTGATTTTGTGTACAGCTTGAAACGCCTGATCGACCCGCGCCTAAAAGCGCAATGGAATTTTTTGCTCGATGGCAAGCTCGTCGGTGCCGATACGCTGGTGGCGGAGGCTAAAAAGACGGGGCGATTTGATTACGATAAACCCATCGCTGGCCTAGAGGCTCCCGATAAAACCACCCTCATCATTCGCCTCAAAGAGCCTGACTTTAATCTCCCCTACATGCTCGCCATGCCCGCCACCGCCGCAGTGGCGCGCGAGATTGAGGCGTTTTATGGGGCGGCATTTAGCGATAACCCGATTGGCACCGGCCCCTACAAACTCAAGGAATGGCGGCGCTCTTCGAAGATTGTGCTGGAAAAAAAAACGGATTATCGGGAAGAGTATTTTGAAACCGCCGGCAGTGCCGACCCGCGCGACCAAGCCATTGCCGCTCGTCTGTTGGGTAAGCGTTTGCCCTTGATTGACCAGATTGAGATCTACCCCATCGAGGAGGAGCAGCCGCGCTGGCTGGCTTATCTCGGTGGCGAGCACGATTACATTCGCCCTATTCCCACACCGTTTATCGATGCGGCCATGCCCGGCGGCAAGCTCGCCCCACATCTGGCTGCACGCGGCATGAGCGTGCGTGCTGATGAAGTGGCGTGGCTCACCTACACGACATTCAACATGCAAGACCCGGTGATCGGTGGATTTGGCCCCGAGAAAATCGCGCTGCGCCGCGCGATCTCGATGGCGTACCCGGTGGAAGAAGAAATTGCGGTGGTCGAAAAAAATCAGGCGATAAAAGCGTACTCACCGATTGCCGAAGGCATGGCTGGCTTTGTTGCCGAACGTAATGCGTTTTTAGATTTCAACCCGGCGCGCGCGAACGCACTACTCGATATGTACGGCTATCTCGACCGCGATGGCGACGGCTGGCGCGAGTTACCCAATGGCGCGCCACTCGTGATCGACCAAGCCACCACGCCCGATCAGCGCGCCAAAAGTCGTAATGAGCTGTGGGCACGCGCGATGAAGGCGATTGGGATTCGGATGCGCTTTGAGCCCGTCGATAAATTGCCTGAGCTACGTGATAAAGCGAATAAGGGCAAACTGCAAATGTTCACCTACGGCTGGATTGCGGACTACCCGGACGGCGAAAATTTCTTTCAGCTTTTTACGACGGGCAATATCGGTGCGGTCAATTATTCGCTTTTTTCCGATGCCGAATTTGATCGCCTCTACGCCAAGATTCGCACCATGCCCGATTCGCCCGCACGCACCGCGATCTACCAAAAGATGGTGCATCTCTTGTGGGTTTACAATCCGTGGCGGGTGAATACCTTAAAGCAGGGCACGATTCTTATTCAGCCTTGGGTTCTCGGCTACAAGAAACATCCCTTCGCGCATGAGCCGTGGCGCTATATGGATATTGATCTCACCAAACTACCGAAACAATGAACGACAAATTTGCCAATCGCATCGCTAACGCCCTCACTTTTTCGCTCGTGATTGCGTTCGGCTTGCTGCTCGCTTGGTGGGTACTTAGGCTCATCACGCCACCTGCGCGCGTGACGGCCAGTGCCGGCACCGCCGCCCGCGACACGCCCATGGGCGATGCGCGCTTACTCTTTGGCGATGCGGGCCCCATCACGCAAACGGCGGAAACA
>JAYVGG010000269.1:0-3099 GCA_043772475.1 Burkholderiales bacterium | reverse complement strand
CTTTTCTTTGGGTGATAGGTGAGCAATTTTTCAATCGTCGCCACATACCCCGTGTTATTTTTTTGGCGCGAGTAGGCGCTGGCCAAAAGCAAAAGCTTATCTTCGGATGGCGTGCGCCCGGCTTTTTCGTCGGCCTGAATATCGGCCAACGTCTCTTTAGCGGCATTGGCAAAATCACCGGACTGAAAATACGATTGCGTCATCAGGTTTCGCATCGCACCACCGGAGCCGCCCTGCTTATAGTAGCGCTGGCCCCACGTGATAGCGCTGGTGTAGGAGCCCGCGCGGAAGTGTGCGCCTGCCACAGCCTCGATCATCTGGAGTTGTTCGCTTGGCGAGGCCTTGCCGCTATCGAGCACCGCCTCAAAAGAGCGGATGGCTGTGGGCGCATCGCCGGCGGTGAGGGCTGCGCTGCCGCGCATACGCTCGATTAAATAATTTTCGTAGGCGGTGCGGCCACCGACGCTTTCGGCCTTACGCACCTCGGCTAACGCTTCGCGGGCGCGGCCACTCTTGAGCATGGCACCCGCCGCTTGCAGGGGCTTGCCGACTTCGGGGCGCACCGCTTCTTGCGCGTAGCTTGGTGTGGCACCGATGAGCAAGCTCGATGTGATGGTGGCGGCGGCAATCAAACGAAGCCGGTTAGCGAAAAATTTAGCCATGAAATTCTTTCTTCCTCGTGAAAATTGCGCGCGAATGCGACATCACAAATGCAGAACGCGGCCAAGCCGCGTTCCGTTTACGATTTTACTTATTTGACGAACTGTTCGTTTCCGACAATGCCCATCTTGGTCACCCCCAAGCGCTGGCAGGCTGCCATCACGAAGGCGACGTACCGATACTCAGCAAGTTTGTTAGGCCGCACGTGGACTTCGGGCTGCGTTGGCATCGCCGCGATGTTGGTCAGCTTCGCCTCAAGCGCCTCGCGCGACGGTAGCGCCTCGGCGTTCCACAAGATCGTGCCATCAAAATCAATGTCGATCTTTACCACCGTAGGCGGCACCAAAGGCGGTGGCGGCGTGCCCACCGGCATGTTGATCTTGACGGCGTGCGTTTGAATCGGAATCGTAATAATCAGCATGATGATGAGCACCAGCATCACGTCGATAAGCGGCGTGGTGTTGATTTCCATCATCGGTTCCGGGTCAGCATTAAGGTCGCTGGAGCCGAGGTTCATTCCCATAGTTTCGTGTCCTGTGTTGGGTAGCGCTAGTTACGCGGAGGCGGCTCGAGAATGAAGCCGATCTTCATGATGCTCGCACGCTGCATGGTGTAGACCACTTTGCCGACGGATTCATAGCGCGCGGCTTCATCGCCCCGAATATGCACCTCGGGCTGCGGCACTTTGACGGCTTCAACCTTGATCTTGTCGAAAAGCTCATCGGTGCCGGAGACTAGCTTTTGATTCCAAAAAATATCCCCGTCTTTATTGACTGAGATGAGGATATTTTCAGGCTTGGTCTCAAGCGCTATGTTGGTTTCTTTCGGTAGCTCCACTTTTACCGTCTGGCGCGCGACGGGCACCGTGATGAGAAAGATGATGAGCAGCACCAACATGATGTCGACAAGCGGCGTGGTGTTGATGGTCGAAATCGGCTCATCTTCACCACCATCAGAACCTATATTCATTCCCATAATGGGCTCCTAACGGGGTTCTGGACTAGCGCTTTTTACCAGCTTGGCTAATCAATACGGAATGCAAATCACCACTAAAGGCGCGCACTTTTTCCATCGCGACTTTGTTGCGACGAACAAGCCAGTTGTATGACAACACGGCAGGTACTGCAACCGCCAAGCCAATAGCCGTCATGATGAGCGCCTCGCCTACTGGGCCAGCCACTTTATCGAGAGAGGCTTGGCCGGAGTCACCAATCGCTTTCAACGCGCCGTAAATACCCCACACCGTACCGAATAGACCGACGAATGGAGAGGTGGAGCCTACGGTTGCCAAGAATGCCAAACCATCTTGCAAGCGATTGCCAACCGTTTCGGAAGCGCGCTGAACCGACATCGTCACCCAATCGTTCAAATCAACGTCGCCCGTGAGCCCGCTGTGATGCTCAGATGCCTTCATGCCCTGCTCAGCGATGTAGCGAAACGCGCTGTCTTCTTTGAGCGTCTCGGTGCCCTGCTTGAGGGAGCCTGCGCTCCAGAATGTTTCAGCGGCGGCGGCGCCTTCTTTCATCAGGCGGCGTTGCTCAAAATACTTCACCACTAAGATGTACCAGCTACCCATCGACATAATCAGCAAGATGAAAAACGTGGCCTTGGCGACCATGTCGCTATTTTTCCAAGTGCTCTCGATGCCGTGTACGTTTTCAACGGCCTTGGCTGGGGCGGCGGCATCGGCTGCGGCGGGAGCCGCTGCTTGAGCCATGACAGGCGTGGGTTGAAACGCAATCAAGGTCGTGGCGAGTGGCGCACAAAACATGACGGCAGCGGCGAGTAGAGCAGCGAAACGGTTAACGATAGACATAATTTCTCCAGTATAAAAATAAATGCTTTTTGTGACCGGTGCCCCGGCCCTGATTTTAGGCGGGGTTAATCGGACAGCTTAAACGAATAAGGTACTTGCACACGGACATCACGCCCCTGCGGATTGCAGCGGAACTGACGCGTGGCATTGGTGGCGGCGGAGTTAAAGGCGCGATTCGATGAAGACTTAATCTCGACATCTTTAATTTCGCCACTTGCGGCCACGGTGAACTCAATCAATACCTCGCCCTCGATCCCATCCTTACGGGCGGCTGGAGGATATTTGATGTTTTCACGCACCTCTTTTGAATTGGGGCACGCAACACCCACGCTAGGTGGTGCAGCCGCAACGGGCGGCGCAGGCGGTGCCGGTGGCGCGGGTGGTGCCGGCGGCGCGGGTGGTGCCGGCGGCACGAATGTGGGCGGCGCTACCGTCGTGGTCGCCTGAATCACCGGCACCTGAATCACCGGCGCCTGAATCTGCACTTCTGGCGGCGGCACGAACGTGGGCGGGGGTGGCGCCATTTTGGGCGGCGGCGGGGGCAGCTTTTCCGGCGGAGGCGGGGGCTTTACCTCTTCGATGATTTTGGTTTCGAGGGGGCCTTTGACCGCTTTAACGATCTC
>JAYVGG010000268.1:0-2911 GCA_043772475.1 Burkholderiales bacterium | reverse complement strand
GTGGTGTCGGTTGCCGTTAGGGTCGTTGGGACTGCGCCGTTATCGGTTACCGAAACGGTCGTGGTACCTGTTGTGGCATCAAGCGCGCCTATCGGTGTTGTACCGCACTCAACAAACGAGAACGATGCACCCATCGCAAGCGATACAGGAGCCGTAATTGGTGTTCCGGTATCGGGCACGCCATTTTGGTCAGTATCCGCAAAGTACGCGTTCGACGTATTGAGTACTGTGCCGCCCGTGGTTGGGGCATTGAGCGTGTACAGCGTGGTGGTATTACCCGTGTTCACAATGGTGTGCGAGAAGCAAACCTGCTGGTTGGCGGAGACAAATTTTGTCGTGCCAGCAGATAAGGTAAACGAGGTGACGGGAGCAACAATCGTCTGAACAATGTTCGAGGTCGATGTACGTGGCGCACCGGTGTTATCTACGTAGGTCGCAGATGCTTGGTTACCAATGGTGGTGCCGGCTGGTGCGATCTGGGCAAGCGCGCTTTCTGTGTGGATGGCTACGCCAGTCCCCACAAATGCAAGCATGGTTGCTGCGATGGCACTACGGATCCACGCGGTGCTACTGCGGGTCGAGGTGGTCGGGTGCATGATTGTTCTCCGTTTGAATTAAAAGTGAGTTGCGACAAGTCGTACAAATTGTGATGCTATTTTTGAAGTGCTAGTGAAATCTAGGGTTTGGATACGGCGGCGGTCTTGACGGCAGCAGGGCTGTTGGCGACCTTAAAGCGAGCGGAAACCGCGAACGATTTTTGGCTTGCTAACTCAACTGGACTCCAGCGCACATAGCGGTACTCGGAAAGCGGAACGGGCGTCTCGACTTCGACACCGTTGGCCTGCTTTACCTTACGCTTGAGCGGAATTGCGGAAAAATTAATGCCGTCGGTACTGGCCATCGCATTAGCGGGCTTCACGGAGGCCATGACGAGCTCGGTATTAAGCGGCACAGGGAGCCGCGGCTGAACTTGTTTCAACACGCCGCCGGACTGATTGGTGTAGGTGGCGATCTCTTCGAGAATATCGCCGGGCTTGGCGGTGTCGGCGGGGGCAGAGGTTTCACCGCTGGCGGCTTTGACGATTTTTGTGCGCTTCAGATCAACCTTCAGCTGATCGGCATTCGCGGCAGGTGCGAGCTTAGCAACCGGCGCCTTTGCGGGAGCTAATTGCGCGTAGGCGACGCCAAACGGAAGTGCCAACGCCAAACCAAGCGCGCCTAAATATAAATTCACTTTATTCATATTGCCCTCTATCTTGAAATAAGTCATGACCGTTGAGTAGGGATAAAACTGGTTTCCCCTACGGAAAACCAATAAATCATAGAGAACAGAGCCGACATGAAGCCCGACTCTGCAACTCTAACCTAGCAACAACGACCTACATGTGACGCAGCTAACACAGTTAACAATCGTTGACTTTCCCCGTGGCAGGTTTTTCAACCACCCGACCGGCTCAACAAAACTGAGTCCTGCAGCACATTGCTTACTGCATTTTGTCGTGCGATGCTACACGACAAAAGCACTCAGGATTGTGAATCTTTCGTCACAAAAGGAACTTGCCGCCATATTCGGCTACGCATCGTACGATGGTAACCCGCAAAATCTAGTGCTGCAAGCAGGGAAAACCCTTGAACAGGCGCGATGCTATTGATTCACGTCAATTTTTCTTATGCGGCATTGAACCCATCGGGGCGCTGCTTTCGCCGTGGCTAGATTATAATGCGCTTTCGAGTACTCCCGGAGAGGTGGCAGAGTGGTCGAATGCACCGGACTCGAAATCCGGCATACCGGTCTCCGGTATCGTGGGTTCGAATCCCACCCTCTCCGCCAAAAAAATGCAAAAGCCCGCGCAAGCGGGCTTTTGCATTTTTTAGGTCGCTGGTGGCCGCTCGACGAACGATGCGGGATTCCCGTCAGAGCCTGCCCCCGAATGCCGTCGTCGGGGGCGGGAATGACGGGTATTTATGCGGCAACCTTGATGCGGATTTCTTTTGCGCCCGTTTGCGGTGCACGGAATTGTGCGCCTAGCTCGGCCTCGCGCGCTTTCGCCGCCTGCACATGCGCGTGCTTCACATGCCCATACCCGCGAATGTGCTCAGGGATGCTCAAGAGATCGACCGCAGTGTCGTAGTTGTTGGCGTTCGCGTTGGTGAGAATTTCCTCAACCTGCGCGAAATAATCGACGATTAGCTGCCGTTCATTTTTTCGCTCAGCGGAATAGCCAAACACGTCAAACGCCCCGCCCCGTAAGGGTTTCAAGCGGGCTAGTAGCGCAAATGCGCCCATCATCCAAGGTCCAAACACGCTCTTTTTAGCCTCTCCCGTGATTGGGTCTGGCGGGTTCATGATGGGTGGGGCTAGGTGAAAGGTGAGTTTGTAATCGCCTTCAAATTGCTCCGCGATGCGCGCCTTAAAGGCCGAGTGGGCGTAGAGCCTCGCGACTTCATATTCGTCCTTGTAGGCCATGAGCTTGAAGGCGTAGCGGGCGGCGGCGTGGCGCAGGGCTTTTTTGCCGGGGAATTTTTCTTGCTCGAATTTTTCAACGCGCGCAACCAAATCGACGTAGCGCTTGGCGTAGGCGGCGTCTTGATAATCGGTCAGGAACACCGTGCGGCGCGCGACCATCTCCTCGATCGTTTCGGAGAGATGTTGGGTGTCGGTTTTCGCCTCGGCAGGGTGGGCGATTTTTTGGACGGCGCGCAGATCAACAGCGGCACGCCGCCCCCACTCGAAGGCTTGCTTGTTTTTTTCAACCGCTACCGCATTGAGCTCCATGGCGCGCATGATTGCTGCGAAGCCGAGCGGGATCAAGCCTTTTTGCCAGCCGTAACCCATCACGAACGGGTTGGTATAAATCGCGTCGCCGAGTAGTGCCGTAGTAATGCCGCTCGCATCGACAAAATCGACGGA
>JAYVGG010000267.1:0-3345 GCA_043772475.1 Burkholderiales bacterium | reverse complement strand
TGGCTGTTGACGTTTTTATTTGTGCATTTGTCGTGGGTATTTTTTCGCGCGGGTTCACTCGCCGATGCGATGTTGATGTTCAAAAAACTTATTCCCAATTTGTTACTGGTTTCCACCATGCCCACAATGTCGATTGCCGGGGGGACGCTCATCATTGCCATCGTCATCACCGCGTGGCCGCGTAATAGCAATCATCTGGCGCAACGCTTTGCCGCGCGTTGGTGGGAGAGTGCTATCAGCGTCGGATGCTTGGTGGCCGGTGTGCTGACGTTTAGCCAAGTCACCCAGTTTTTGTATTTTAATTTTTGAGCCGCTGATGAAACCAGTACGATTTTTATCGGTGACTTTGGGGCTCTGCGCCACACTGCTCGCGGCCGTTGCCGCGTTTAATGCGTGGGTGGATCCCTTCCAACAATATCGCGCGGCGACTCCCGGCACGGCAAGCTACCCGCGCGCACTCCAGCGCTACATCAACCCCGGCCTCGCCAAAAACGCGGACTATAACTTCGTCATCACCGGCTCGTCGCTGATGGAAAATTTCAGTCTCAACGATGTCAATCAACGCTGCGGCATGAAATCCATCAACCTTGCCACCTCCGCCATCTCGGCCTTTGAACAGCGCAAAATTTTGGAGACAGCACTGACCCACCGCAACGTAAAACGGGTATTGATGACGCTCGATTACAACTCATTCGCCGTGGCTCCCGATAAAAGCCTGCCCGAAATCACCGACGCACTCCCACTCTATTTGTACGACCGTAATCCGTTTAACGACGTGCGCTATGTGTTGAGCCGCGATGTAACACACCGCTCGTTTGCAAAGCTACGCGGCGCGCACGCTGGTGACGGCGATCAAGCGTGGCGCTGGGATCACGAGACCACGTTTGGCCGTAAGAAAGCGCTGACAGGAATTGATGCCGCCAACATCAACAAGAACTTCAAGCAAGGCCAGCGTAATTTGACCTCGATGCTGGCGAGCTTTGACGAGAACATGATTGGCCTCATCGCCGCCAACCCCAACACCGAATTTAATGTGGTGTTCCCGCCGTATTCAATCGTGGTGTGGGCTGATTTTGAACAGCGCGATCAGGTAAACGTTTCACTCGAATTCAAGCGCGAAGTTTTTCAGCGTCTGGCGCATTTCCCCAATGCGCGCGTGTTCGATATGCAGTGGGATGCACGCATCACCCATAACCTTGATCTTTACACCGATATTTATCATTTTCATCCCAGCGTGAATCTGCAAATGCTCTCCTTGCTGTGTGCAAACGAGTCGCAATTTCAGATGACAGAGGCGTCTACGCCTGCGTTCATCGCGCGCCTGCGTGAGCAGGTGCGGGGGTTGAGGTTGGAAGAATTCTTCTCAGAGAAATAGCCGAAAGTCGGCGCGGATGCTTGTGCTTCGGGTTGTTTGCACGCCCCAGTTCAGCCTAGGAACGGCGGCAGATTGTTGTGCGCGCTGATGCGACAAGCCCATCTGGCGCTGCAATGGTAGCGGGGCAAAGGCGGCTTTATACCGCAGCCCGACGTGCGTGCGATACGTTGAGCCAAATTGATGCGCGAGTGTTGGGCTGCGGCGATAAAGCTGCCTCAAGCCAACCTACCTATTTCATCGCGCATTTACGGGCAAAGCGACGGGGCTCTTGCCAAAACCCTAAATTTGGCGGGCGTTTCCAGCGATTGGCGGTATTCAACTTGGTTCTAGGTTCAGGTGTTCCCGCTTCGGTTGTTCGTGCGTCGGTTGTGCGTGCGTCGGTTGTGCGTCGTGCTTCGGGTGCGCGTGCGTCGGTCGTGCGTCGTGCTTCGGGTGCGCGTGCTTCCGTTGTTTGCGCCCCATTTGGGCGCTCTGTTTTTCGCTGCGTGAGCGCGTTCCGGGTTGCAACGCGGCGACCTTGCCAGAATTCAAAGGGGGGTGCGCGCGGTAAATGTACAAACAAAAAAGGTCGCCAAGGCGACCTTTTTTGTTGTGGATAACCGCAGTCGTTATTGAACCGTTACGCGGAAGCGCACCGTGCCTGTCTGCGCGGGCGCGAGGGATCCCGTGAGTGTCCAGACCAACGCGCCACCCGCACCCACTGCTGGCACGGTGCTTGGTGTACAGGCCGTAATTGCGAGTGGCAATGGTCCGCAATCTGCCAAGACGAACTTGGTGTAAGTCGGCGTCATGTCGGCAATCGTGATCGACGTGACCACCGCTGGCGAGGGGTTCGTGTAGGTAATGACGTACTCAAGCACATCGCCTGGTTTCGCCGTATTTACGGTACCGGTAGCACCGCCGGTTGTGATGTTAGTCACGGTCTTGTTGAGCGTGAGCTCGCTGCTGCCCGTTAGCCCGGTGGTGGTGACATCTTGTCGCGTGTAGGTCGAAGGCGCGCCGACTGCTGGGGTAAAGGTGGCCGTGGTTTGGATGGTATCGCGCCCATTAAACGGTGCGTTGGCAGGGATATTTGATTTCGTGATGATACAAACCTGCGCGCCCGCCGCAATTGGAATCGAGGTGCCGGTAATTTCAGCCGCGCCGTCTGATCCATTGATGAAGCCGTCGCAATTAAAGTCACGGTAAAGCTGAACCGTCCAACCAATCACGGAAGGGTTCGGCGTGTGCGTCGCGGCAAACGAAAGCGTACCGGGTTCGGCGGCATTGAAAACGTGCGGGTACAGCACGCTTGTTGAAGGCGCACCCGTCAGCGCACCGTCCGTTAGGAACGTATTTTGTGCGGGCGTTGCCACAGGGACAATGATGGATGACCCGTTGTTACCTTGGTTAATCGGCGGCTCGCCACCACCGCTAACTGTGGCGGTGTTGGTTACAGAAGGCGTTGCTGTGCTTAACACCTGAACGGTTACCGTTATTGGCGAACCCGTTGCACCGGCAGCGATTACCGCTGTGCTTGTACATGTGACCGTCTGGCCAGCCGCACCACAGGACCACCCGGTGCCGGCGGCGGAAACAAAGGTGAGCCCGATTGGGAGAATGTCCGTAACCGTAATCAAGCCCGAGGTCGGCGCGGAACCAAACGTGTTGTTTGGCGTGAGCGTGAAGCTGGCGTTGGTGCCAACGCTCAATGTGGTTGTTGAGACAGTCTTGAGGATGCGTAAATCAACCGCGATAACCATAAGGTCTACCGATGGTGCCGGCGCACCTGCTAATGGGGTCTGGGTCGTTGTTACACCCGAGGTGGTGTTCGGGTTGATACCAACAATGTTTGAGGTCACAACAACCGTCACCGTACAGCTACCGTTAGCGGGGATGGTGATGCCGCTGAAGGCAAGTGCGGTTTGGTTGGCGGTGAAGCTGTTGGTGTTCGCCCCGACGCAAGTACCCGCAGCCGCACCAGTCGCGTT
>JAYVGG010000266.1:0-4007 GCA_043772475.1 Burkholderiales bacterium | reverse complement strand
GCATACGCATTGACAGTCTGATCGCGCGATCAACGAATCTCGCTCGGCGCGAGGTACGCTAAGGCACTGCGGTATAATTTCAATTTCCAGCTAGGGGTCTCTCATGACCAAGTACATCTTTGTCACCGGCGGGGTGGTTTCTTCACTCGGCAAGGGTATCGCCGCCGCCTCTCTCGCCGCCATTCTTGAATCGCGCGGCATTAAAGTTTCGATGATGAAATTGGATCCGTATATCAACGTTGATCCGGGCACGATGTCGCCTTTTCAGCATGGTGAAGTGTTTGTGACCGAAGATGGTGCCGAGACCGATCTCGACCTCGGCCATTACGAGCGCTTCGCCTCCATGAAAATGAAGAAGGCGAATAACTTCACCACCGGCCAGATTTATGAGCGCGTGATTAACAAAGAACGGCGCGGCGACTACCTGGGCGGCACGGTGCAGGTGATTCCGCACATTACCGACGAAATCAAAAGCTCGATCAAGGCCGGCACGCTGGGCGCTGATGTTGGCATTATCGAAATCGGCGGCACGGTGGGTGATATTGAATCACTGCCGTTTCTGGAGGCGATTCGGCAGATGGGCCTTGAAGAGGGGCGCGACAATACCTGCTTTATCCACCTGACGCTGGTCCCGTACCTGCCCGCTGTCGGCGAGATTAAGACCAAGCCCACGCAGCACAGCGTGAAGGAACTGCGCGGTATCGGTATCCAGCCCGATGTGGTGATGTGCCGCAGTGATCGGCCGCTACCAGATGAGGACCGTCGCAAGATTGCGCTTTTTACCAACGTTGAACAGGGCTCGGTGATCTCGTGTTACGACGCGGATTCGATTTATAAAATCCCGAAGATGCTGCATAAGCAGGGGCTCGACGAAATCGTCTGCCGCAAGCTGCATCTCACGCCACGCCCGGCTGATCTGTCGATGTGGGATCGCACGGTTGATGCGCTCGATCATCCCGCGTCCGAGATTGATATTGCGATGGTGGGCAAATATGTGGGGCTCGCGGATTCGTATAAGTCGCTCACCGAGGCGCTCATTCACGCTGGCGCACACACGCGCACGAAGGTGAATATCCACTACCTCGATTCTGAAGATATTGAGAAGAGCGGCACTGCCGCCTTCGCCAATATGGATGCGATTCTCGTGCCGGGCGGATTTGGCAAGCGCGGGACTGAGGGCAAAATTGCGGCTGTGAAATTTGCGCGTGAAAATAAAATTCCGTATCTCGGTATTTGCTTAGGGATGCAGATCGCGGTGATCGAAATGGCACGCAATGTGGCGGGGCTTAGCGGTGCTAACTCAAGTGAATTTGATACTGATACGCCGCACCCAGTCGTCGCCCTCATCACGGAATGGCAGACACACGATGGCAAGATCGAGCGTCGCGATGCGGACTCGAAAATGGGCGGCACCATGCGTCTCGGCGCGCAGCCCTGCACCGTGCGCCCGGATACCCTCGCGCACCGCATCTACCAGAGCACGACAGTGAGCGAGCGCCATCGCCACCGCTATGAAGTGAACAACCATTACGTGCCGCGCCTTGAAGCGGCCGGCATGATTATTTCGGCGCGCACCAATACCGAACAACTCACCGAAATGGTCGAGCTCGATCCCGCCAAGCATGGCCACCCGTGGTTTTACGGCTGTCAGTTCCACCCCGAATTCACGTCCACCCCGCGTGATGGGCATCCGCTATTTATCTCGTATGTGAAGGCGGCGCTGGAGCAGCGTAAGCGCGTGCGTGGTGAGGTGGGCTTACGGATTGTGCAAGGCGTTAAAACGCAGGCTCAGTCATGAAAAAATTATGTGGTTTTGATGTTGGCATTGATAAGCCGTTTTTCTTGATTGCGGGGCCGTGCGTGATCGAGTCTGAGCAATTGCAGATTGATGTGGCCGGTCAGCTCAAGGAAATTACGCTCGCGCTCGGCATCCCGTTCATCTTCAAATCAAGCTACGACAAGGCCAACCGCAGCTCCGGCAAATCGCCGCGCGGGCCGGGGATGGATGAGGGCTTGCGGATTCTCGCGGCGGTGCGAACGCAGATTGGCGTGCCAGTGCTGACGGATGTGCATACGGCGGAAGAAGTGCCCGTCGTGGCCAGCGTGGTGGACGTGCTGCAAACACCGGCGTTTTTATGCCGCCAGACCGATTTTATTCACGCTGTGGCGCGTGCGGGCAAACCAGTCAATATCAAGAAGGGTCAATTTTTGGCTCCCACCGATATGAAAAATGTCGTCGATAAAGCGCGCGAGGCAAGCGGCACGGACAACATCATGGTGTGTGAGCGTGGCGTAACGTTTGGCTATGGAAACTTGGTATCCGACATGCGCGCACTCGCGATCATGCGGAACACAGCGTGCCCAGTGGTGTTTGACGCAACGCACTCAGTGCAGCTCCCCGGCGCGCAGGGAACGACGACGGGCGGTCAGCGCGAATTTGTTCCTGTACTCGCGCGTGCGGCGATGGCGACGGGGATTTCTGGGTTGTTTATGGAGACGCATCCGGATCCCGCGAAAGCTTGGTCGGATGGGCCGAATGCGTGGCCGCTGGATAGGATGAAGGAATTGTTGAGCACCTTGAAAGAAATTGACGCACTCGTAAAACGAAGTGGTTTTGCAGAACAGAATTTGATGTGAGCCGTCATTTCCGCGTAGGCGGGAATGACGATGATCTCTTACCTTTTGGACAAAAAATATGACCGCCATTGTTGACGTAATCGCCCGCGAAATTCTTGACTCACGCGGCAACCCCACCGTAGAGTGCGACGTACTGCTGGAGTCCGGCATCATCGGCCGCGCAGCCGTGCCATCGGGCGCCTCCACCGGCTCACGCGAGGCAATTGAACTGCGCGATAAAGACCCGCATCGCTATTTGGGCAAGGGCGTATTGAAAGCGGTCGAAAACATCAACACCGAAATCTGCGAGTGCATTATCGGCCTCGATGCGTCCGAGCAGGCGTTTATCGACCGCAGCATGATCGAGCTTGACGGCACCGAGACCAAGGCGCGTCTGGGCGCCAATTCAATCCTCGCGGTGTCACTCGCCTGCGCGAAGGCCGCCGCCGATGAATCGGGGCTTTCGCTTTATCGCTACCTCGGTGGTGCCGCCCCCATGCAAATGCCGGTGCCGATGATGAACATCATCAATGGCGGCGCGCACGCGGATAACGTTTTAGATATTCAAGAATTCATGATTATCCCGGCGGGGCTGCCCACGTTCCGCGAGGCGCTGCGCGCGGGGGTTGAGATTTTTCACACGCTGAAAAAAATCCTGCACGCCGAAGGCCACAACACCAACGTGGGTGACGAAGGCGGCTTCGCACCCAATCTTGCGAATAACGAAGCGGCGATTCAGTACGCCGTAAAAGCGATTCAAGAAGCCGGCTACATCCCCGGCCAAGACGTGCTGATCGGGCTTGATTGCGCGGCGAGTGAATTTTATAAAGACGGCAAATACCGTTTTGAGGCCGAGAAGCTCGCGTTCACGTCAGCACAATTTACCGATATTCTGGCCACGTGGGCGGATAAGTATCCGATTGTTTCCATCGAAGACGGCATGGCCGAAAACGACTGGGAAGGCTGGGCAACACTCACGCAGCGGCTCGGCAAAAAAATCCAATTAGTGGGTGACGATTTATTCGTGACCAACACCAAGATTCTGCGGGAAGGCATTCAGAAAGGGGTGGCCAATTCCATCCTCATCAAAGTGAACCAGATCGGCACGCTATCGGAGACCTTCGCCGCGATTGAGATGGCCAAACGCGCCAACTACACCGCCGTCATCTCCCACCGCTCCGGCGAAACCGAGGACACGACGATTGCTGACATAGCAGTCGCCACCAACGCGCTGCAAATCAAAACGGGATCGGCATCACGCTCAGACCGCATGGCAAAATACAACCAACTTCTTCGTATCGAAGAAGAGCTCGGCGACTCGGCAAGCTACGCCGGTAAATCCGCCTACTACAACATCCGCTAAGGCCACGCTTGAAATACCTGCCCCACGC
>JAYVGG010000265.1:0-2277 GCA_043772475.1 Burkholderiales bacterium | reverse complement strand
GGGGCGACGGTGGCGCGCGAGTCAGGGCTGCGGGTGGGGGCCAAATTTGCCGGCGCGCATGGCCTCGGCACGGGCGGCGGCACGCATGATACGGCTCCGTTTGAAGTGGTCGGCATCCTAGCCGAGACCGGTGCCGTGATTGATCGGCTCATTTTAACGAGCGTAGAAAGTATCTGGCTCGCCCACGATCACGCCGACGCATCCCACACACCCGACACCGACGACCCAGAAGACGAAGTCACCGCCTATCTCGTCCAGTACGCGAGCCCGATTGCCGCGGCCTCATTTCCGCGCCGGGTGAACGCGAGCTCGAGCTTGCAGGCGGCTTCCCCCGCGCTCGAAACCGCGCGCTTGTTTGCGCTACTCGGGGTCGGGATCAGCACGTTCAAGGTATTCGCGGCGATCATGATGATCGCAGCCGCCCTCGGCATTTTTGTCGGCCTCATGTCCGCACTCAATACCCAGCTTCGTGATTTAGCACTCCTACGCGTGCTTGGCGCGACACCGGCTACCGTGTTTCTCACCCTCATCATGCAGGGGCTAATGCTCGGGTTGATGGGCGTTATACTGGGTGTTGTTTTGGGTCATGTGGGCGCTTACGCGATTAGCCTCTCGCTTGCCGCAGCACAGCAGGTACCGGTGGCAGGCTTCAAGATGTTGGCTGCCGAGGTTTGGGTTGCCCTAAGCGCACTCGGTTTGGGCTTATTGGCGGCACTCTACCCCGCATGGCGCGCCTACCATCGCGCGGCACCGCAAACACTCGCTGAACCCTAATTCACTTCATCAATTTTTGAATATGACGTCGGAGCTTTGATGGCCATCCCCTTTACGCAACGCGCGCTCGCTACCCTCCTGATGGCTGGTTTGCTCAGCATCGGGCTCAGCATCGGGCTTAGCGATGCCGCTGCCGCCCCGCCACCCGCACCGGGCAAAATCGCCGATGAGCAGCTTTTTAGCTACCTCGGCAAAGACCCATTACCCGCCGGCACCATCCCGTGGCAAGTGTTGCGGCAGGTGAAGGTGATCGAGACAACCGACGTAAAAACCAAGGCCACATCCAGCTTGCCTAGTTTTGGCGGGCCGATCAAAGAGCTCGATAAACAAACCATCAAGCTCTACGGTTTTGTCATGCCGCTTTCAACGGGTGCGAAACAAAAGCATTTTTTACTTTCACCATTGCCCTCGCATTGCCCTTACTGTGTTTTTCAGGGGCCCGACTCCATCGTCGAGGTACTCGCCCCCAACGGCGTTGAGTACAACCAGTGGGATCCGATCGTGGTCTCAGGAAAATTTGAGCTCGTTAACGATCAGTATTTGTTTTATCGCTTAACTGACGCAAAGCTTGTGAAGCCCTAGCATGGCGCAAACAACATCGAAACCCGCCACCCCAACCAGCCCGCCGCGCTCGGGGGTATTTGCAACGACCGCCGACCCGGCAACGCCCGACGGAATGGCCTTCCCGCCGATCTATGAGGCCAGTGTGCTCTACGCGGCTAATAACGTAAGCGCCGCCCATGACGTGCTCAAAGCGTACCTAAAGACCCCCGAAGGCCGGGGTAGTGCGCGCGCCTGGTTAATGCTCTTTGATCTCTACCAGCTCACCGACAATCAGGCCGACTTCGAGCAGCTTGCGATGCTGTTCACGGTCACCTTTGAGCGCTCGCCCCCGCTCTGGAATGAGGCCATGCAGGCCTGCGAGCCGCGCCGCACCGAAAAGCGTGTGCGCGTCGATTTTTTTCAGTTTATGCCCGCAAGCGATGGCGCGCTACTAAGCGAGATTGACCGGCTCGAGACCTTCGCAACATCCATGGGAAGCTGCCGCATCGACTTCACCAAAATTCGCACCATTCTTGCCGGCGAAGCAGAGCTTTTTTCGATCATCCTGCACCGGCTTGCGCGCG
The DNA here is from genome assembly GCA_043772475.1 of Burkholderiales bacterium. Taxonomy (GTDB): domain Bacteria; phylum Pseudomonadota; class Gammaproteobacteria; order Burkholderiales; family Usitatibacteraceae; genus UKL13-2. The sequence continues at coordinate 376 of JAYVGG010000265.1, read as the reverse complement.
CCAATATGCCGATCTGGTTTAACGGCCTCACTGAATTTGCCGCGCTCTTAAAGCAACGGCTCAACGACTCTCCCAGCGGCACCGCACACGCGCAGGCCGACAGCCAAGGCTACTGGTCGCTTTTATTTGAGCTACTTATCGTCGACGGCAGGGCGGACGAATACGAAGCGATTGGGCTTGAATACGCGGTCGCGTTTGAGCGCTCGCCGCCAGCCTGGTTTAGCATCACGCGCCCCCCCGCACAAGTCGAGCCCGATACCGAGGGCCCGGCCATCGTGAGCAGTGCGGCCGGCTTTCCGCTCAAGGGCGTGCTCGGGGCCAATAGCCTCACTATGCTGCATGAGCTCGCCCTACACGCACAGGCCAAGCAAGAGGT
>JAYVGG010000264.1:0-6120 GCA_043772475.1 Burkholderiales bacterium | reverse complement strand
ACCTACCTACCAGATTGATCCGACCGAGGTGGCAGAGTGCTTCCATGTTCCGCTCACGTTTTTACTCGATCACAGCAATCACCGCGTTGAGAGTGCGATGTATAAAGGCCGAATGCGCGACTACTGCGCGGTGCCGTATCGTGATCGCTATATTTGGGGTGCTACCGCTGGGATGCTGGTCACGTTTGCAAGCGTGGTCTCACGCGCACGCGGTGCCGATATCGGCATCATTCGGCAGGGGCCACCCGACTCCGCTTAGCCACGCTTATTTCGCAACTTAGCCGCGCTTATTTCTTAAACACCGACTTTAATGAGCCCAAGAGGCCGCGCCGCTTGGCCTCCGCTGCTTCGATCTCTTCGTCGGAAAGCTCAGGCTCAGTATTGACCAAATACTGGTGATCGAGCATCGCTACTTTTTTGTGCGAACCGGTAATGGCGCTCGGGTCAACACGCGGCTGAAACTTGCGGAAATCCGATGGGCTACCGACCAATAATTTGGCCAGCTCTTCAAGCGCCTCTTCTTTCAACGCAGCCGCAGGCACGCGATACGTTGCGTGGCCAAATTCGGTCATATTTTTGAATTTAAAGTCGATGAGACCCGTTTCGTAATTGCCGATGATATCGACCCCACAAACGACCTCGCACTCAATCGAAAAAACTTCCGCCGTGACCACCCGCCGATCATTACGAAATACGTCGGAGCTAAAACGCATATTGTTTTGCCAGAGCACATCGCGAAAGCGCTCAATCTCTGGCCCCTCGCGGCTGGCACGTATTTTTTCGAGCTTGGCGCGTTTCAAAATCACCACCAGATACTCGTAATGCTCGGCATCGTAACGCTCGCTAGTGCGATATTCGATCCGGTAGTCGGACTGAATAAGACCACGCAGTGGCCCCACGGTGGCGAGGTCATAGGTGATCGGGCAAGGTGGTTTCACCACATTGAGATGCTTAAACATCTCGTTGAGATATTGAAACGTATTGCGAAGTGAAAGATCGACCGAGGCGGCGATCTCGCGCAGATTTTGAACTTTCGCGCTTTCACGTGTTTGGAGGGCTTCTGCCTCCTTTCTTAAATCATCCAGCAGTCCCATTTCGTCTCCCGCGCGGTATGGCGCACGCCATGTTGTGTTCTCTCAAATGAATTTTAGCGTACCGCAGGCTAAAATGGGCAAGCGAAATTGTGAACTCTAAAGGGCAGTCGATATGAAAGCCATACTCGCGTTAGACCAAGGTACAACCAGCTCGCGCGCCCTGATTTTCGATCACGCGGGATCGATTCTCGCGAGCGCCCAGCAAGAATTCACGCAGCACTTTCCTAAGCCCGGCTGGGTCGAGCACGATGCCGATGAAATTTGGCGTACACAAGAAAAAGTAGCGATCGAGGCAATCGCAAAATCTGGCCTGGTCGCGACCGAAATCGGCGCAATCGGCATCACCAACCAGCGCGAAACCACCGTGCTCTGGGATCGCCAAACCGGCCACCCGCTTGCCCCCGCGATTGTTTGGCAAGATCGGCGCACGGCTCCAACCTGCGAGGCGCTCACTAAGTCTCTGCACGCCGACGGCGTTGCGGAAAAAACGGGGCTCATTATCGACGCGTATTTTTCGGCGACCAAAATTGCTTGGTTACTCGATCACGTTCCCCACGCACGCGCACGCGCGGCTCGCGGCGAATTAGCCTGCGGCACCATAGATAGCTGGCTCATTTGGAAACTAACCGGCGGCAAGGTTCATGCGACGGATGTCTCAAACGCATCGCGCACCATGCTTTTTAATATCCATACCTTGCAGTGGGACGAATACCTACTGGCGCTCTTCAATGTGCCACGCACGGTACTGCCTGAAATCGTTAGCTCGTCGGGTCTTATTGGCAACGCGGCGAGTAGCAATGCGCTTAACGGGCTGCCTATCGCCGGTGTTGCCGGAGATCAGCAAGCGGCGCTATTTGGGCAGGGCTGTCATCGCGCGGGGCTCGCCAAAAACACCTATGGCACGGGCTGCTTTATGCTGATGAATACCGGCACCAAACCGATGCGCTCACAACATAGGCTGCTCACCACGGTTGCGTGGCGCATTGGCAGCACGATCTCTTATGCGCTCGAAGGTAGCGTATTTGCGGCCGGTGCCGCGGTGCAGTGGCTACGCGACGGGCTGGGCATGATTAACAACGCCAACGAAATCGAAGCCCTCGCGGCGAGTGTGCCCGATAGCGGCGGCGTGGTGATGGTGCCCGCCTTCGCGGGCCTCGGCGCGCCGCACTGGAACGCCAACGCGCGCGCGACCCTGCAAGGCCTCACGCGCGGCAGCACCAAGGCGCACGTGGCGCGCGCGGCACTAGAGGCGATTGCGTTTCAGAGCGCTGAATTGGCGCACGCGATGAATCAGGACGCGGGCTTAGCCCTCGCCGAGCTGCGGGTCGATGGCGGCGCCTCGGTCAATAATCTACTCATGCAGATTCAGGCCGATGTGCTCAGCGTTCCCGTGGTGCGGCCGCGCATAACTGAAACTACCGCGCTCGGTGCCGCCTACCTCGCCGGCTTGGCGGTTGGCTTCTGGCAAAGCCAAACCGAGATTGCCGCCCAGTGGCAGCGGGAGCGCACCTTTAGCCCAGCAACAACATCCGAACAGACCGCAAAAGTAATGGCCACCTGGCAGCGCGCGGTTGCGCGCAGCAAAGACTGGGTACAAGAATGAACCGTCACAATCCATTAAAGTAGCGCTGCACGCATTTACCCAAAGGAGCCGCCTTGGCCAAACTGTATTTTCGCTTTGCCGCCATGAACGCCGGCAAATCCACCGCACTCTTACAAATCGCCCATAACTACGAGGAGCGCGGCCAAAGCGTCGATCTCTACACGGCTGCGGTGGATGACCGCTATGGCGTGGGGCTCATCACCTCGCGCCTGGGTGTAGATCGCGATGCGACCGTATTTCACAACGACACCGACTTCGAGGCGATTTATCTCACCCGCAAAAAACCCTCTTGCGTGTTGCTCGATGAGGCGCAGTTTTTATCTGAGCCGCAAGTGGTGAGCCTGCATCGCTTAGCGCATATTCAGGGTGTGCCAGTTATTTGCTACGGGCTTCGCAGCGATTTTCAGGGGCAGCCTTTCCCAGGCTCCAAGGCGCTCTTAACGCTCGCGGACGACTTAGAAGAAATGAAAACTATTTGCCGCTGTGGCCGTAAGGCAACCATGAACGTGCGCTTGGATGAATCGGGCAATCGGGTCACGCAGGGTGAGCAAGTTGAGATTGGCGGCAATGCGCGCTATGAGGCGGTGTGTGCGCGCCGCTTCTATGTAGGCGAGTGTCAAAAATAAATTCGACCGCCAATGAATAAGCCCACGGTGATAGAGGAATTTCTGCGAAGCTCGCGCTGGTCGGCGGCCTTCACCCCCGCCGAGATCGCCTCGGTCGCAACCGAGATGATCGTGAAGCGGGTGCCGGCCGGGGGCTATGTTTGCCGTAAAGGCGAGCCGGTCGCCCACTGGGTGGGCGTGATGGATGGCCTGGTCAAGATGAGCAATCTTTCTAGCGAAGGCAAGCTCACCACCCTCACCGGCGTGCCCCCGGGCGGCTGGTTTGGCGAGGGCTCGCTGCTCAAAACCGAGCCGCGCCGCTACGATATTGTTGCGCTGCGTGCGAGCCAGATTGCCTACATGCCACGCGCAACCTTTCAGCGCTTACTCGATACCCACTTAGGCTTTAATCGCTTTTTGTTGGTGCAGTTGAACGAGCGCCTCGGGCAATTCATTACCCTCGTTGAAAGCGAACGGCTGCTCACGCCAGATGCGCGCGTGGCGCGTAGCCTTGGTGCGCTCTTTAACCCGGTGCTCTATCCTGGCGACGCACGGCAATTACAAATTTCCCAAGAAGAAATCGGCCTGCTCGCCGGCGTTTCGCGCCAGCGCGTGAATCAAGCGCTACAGGTTCTGGAAAAATTGGGCTTACTCACGGTTGACTATGGCGGGATCACGGTTCTTAACCTCGCGGGATTACAGGGCTTTGAAGCCTAGCTAAATCGCCAAACCCCGCGCCAGCTATGGTGTTTTGGCTTTCGCCAGGAACGGTTTTCTTCATTTTCGACACCCGTGTCGCGTTTTTGCCCAAGCGACCAATTAGCCGCCCCACCCGGCTCCGGCTTACGCTAAACTAAGGACTTGGGGGGAACGTAGCATTGCCTTTAAGCAGCGGCCGCTACGAGCCCAGTAAAGTATATAAATACAATTCAAAAACCGTATCAATTCCACTCGCGACCGAGATGAATCGAAACGAACTACTGGCAGCAACACAAGATTTATTTCGCCGCGAATTCGCGGCAGCCATGCGTGCCTGCGTGGAAAACTGCTCCGCTGTTTTTTACGCACGTGCTGAAAAAGCCAAGTCCTCGCTGGAGGAGCGCAACCTCTACACCGCCCGCGACGATCTCACCAAACGCGCCGATTCGCTCAACACAGCGCTCACGAAAAGCCTCGAAAAACTCCTCCACCGCAGCTTCCAGACGGCGCACAATCCCGATGAAACCAGCCCGCGTATGCAGGCTATCCGGGCCGATGATTTGTCCTTGGTTGAAACCAAAACAGTCGATTGGGAAATGCGCGTCGATGCCATGCTAAAGCGCATTCGCGACGAAGCAGGCGACGAATTGCGCGATCTCAATATCCGCATGGCGTTACTTTTTTTGCAAGAGACTGTCGACGAGCGCGAAAACCCATTTCGTCCCTACGTGATGGTCGTGGCAACCGAGAACGCGGTGAAAGCGCTGGAGTTTTCACAAGATACCGAGGCGCTTATTTCTGCTGAGCTCACCGAGCAACTAAGATCACGCGCGCAAGACATCTACGCTGCGCTCAATGCGCTATTGGCCAAAAACGGTGTCGGCACAGAGCTTAAGCTGCGGGTGCATAAGCAAAGCGACGGGAACCGCGCGCGCGCCGACGAGCCGGTGCCGGACGAGCCAACGCCCGCTGACAGCGCACGCTCGGCGGCATCCCAGAAGCCGCACGCCGCACAAGCGCAAGCAGAGCGCCACGCGCCCATAGCCTCGGCGGCACCGCCGATGGATCAATCGCAGGCACGCGTCGAGAAATTCATTCAGTGGATTCGTAATCCCGAAAATCCGCCCGGCACGGGGGCAGAGCCGACGATGGGCGGGCTACCCCAGCAGCAGTCTGGCCAGTTCATGACCTCCACCAATGCCGACGGCAGCGTGGCGGAGCAGGGCGCCCTAAGCCAGCAGCCCACCACGGCAGAGGCTAGCCCTGCACCCCGTAGTAATTGGGTTTCCGGCGTGAAGGCCGTGGGCGGGGCGATTCGTCGCCTCTTCTCAGTGGGCCGCAGTCTTGTTTCAGGCGATGCGGCGGCACCCGCCGACGCCATCGCACGCGACGACGACTCGCGCCCACTCATGACCCCGACCATGGTGCCGATCTCGGCCAGGCTCTCACAGTCGGTAGAAAATTTAATGGGCCAACACGTGCCCGATGCCGCCTCGATGGTGGCCCAAGATCAGTCGATCCGCAATCTCATCATGGAGAACCGGGAGCAGCTCACAGCGCTCACCGATGATTCAGCCGAGCAGATGACCATTGACGTGGTGGCGATGTTGTTCGAGTTCATTTTGCGCGATGCCGAGGTGCCCTCGGAAACACGCGCGCAAATGGGGCGATTGCAATATCTGGTGCTAAAAATTGCGCTGCGCGACAACGAATTTTTCACGCACAAAAGCCACCCTGCGCGCATGTTGGTCAACCGCATTGGCTCGCTCGCCATCAGCCTTCGCCAGGCCGACCCGAGTGGGGTCAAGCTCAACGATAAAGTCCGCGATATTGTTGAGCGTCTGCTGGCCGCCCCCTCGGAAGATGTGTCACTTTTTGCCGCCATGGTTGACGAGCTCGATCAATTCGTGGCCGGACAATTACGCTCCGCCCAAGAGTCTGTCGAGCTGGCCGCGCAAACGATTGAGCAAGTTGAAAGCCGCACCCTTAAATTTGCACGCATTACCTCCGTCATCGCCGATGCCTTGTCGGCGATGACGGTCGATGAAAATCTGCGCCGCTTACTCATTGTGGATTGGGCCAGTGTTGTTGAGCACGCTGAGCGCGTGAGCCCCGCATC
>JAYVGG010000263.1:0-2220 GCA_043772475.1 Burkholderiales bacterium | reverse complement strand
TCACCGCTCCCATGAATCGCGCTCGTTGTCGATGTAGTCATCGACGGCCTTGCGATTTTTGCCGTACAGCCCCGCACAGCACCCAACGAAATCCATTAGGTCGCGCTTAGCAGGCATGGCTTTATGGGTGCTCATGGTGATGATGCCGTCACGGTAGGCCACTTCGAGCACGTCATTCTGGCTGATATTTGCTTCGCGAATGATCGACATCGGTAGGGTAACTTGGTGCTTCTCGCGCACGCGAACTTGGGTCATACAGGCTCCTTTCAATCAAAAAGTAAGAAAATCGTACTTAAGTAGGAAAGTAAGAATTATAGCGCCAATAAAATCGACCCGCAACGGTGGCTGGCCGGGCGGGTCGATTAAGGCTTGCTATTGGTCGGCGGGCTGCGGGCCGGTCGCGGCGCTGAGCCCACTAAAGCGTCGGTTAAATCGCCCCGCGCGGCTTCTTCACTTTTTCCGGCATATGTGCAATGACACCCTTACACATCACCATACCGGTAGGCTGCCCAGTGGGCGAGCCGCCAGCGGGTTCTTTGGAAACCGCCACGATATTCCCCTCGGCTAACATTCGATCAATGTCAGCCAGTGTCACCTTGGTGTCACCGTGATCATTGACCAGCCCAAGTGATTTTGGGGCACCATCTTTAGGAATCACCCATAGCTGGAGCGCCATGCCTGGCATGGGTTGCCACGGCTTTATCATTTTCACCATGATGTAGCCCGACTGCGGTTGATCGACCACGATCCGGGCTTCGCCGTTTTCTTCGAGCACGGCCGTCATCATTGGGTCGGGCAGTTGAGTTTTGATAAGCCCGCCGGAAAATACCGTGATAAGGAGTGCTGCGGCAAGGCCAGAGGCTCCCAAGCCAAGCGAGCGCCAAAACCCGATATTGCCCCAAAACCCATTGCTGGCGCGGGTTTCGGCGGGAGCAGCACGCGTTGCGGCAATGCGTGCTGAAATTTTTTGCCATACCCGGACAGGGGGCGTGACGGGTGGCAAGCTTAAGGCGAGCGGCGTAATGCGCGCCTCCCAAGCGGCCACGCGCTCGCGTAGCGCGGCATCGTTGGCAAGGTGCGTTTCAAAGCGGCGACGGGCCAAGCCCTTGAGCGTGCCGAGCACGTATTCGGCGGCGAGCTTTTCGCGAAGATCGGGGGAGGTGAGATTCATATTTCTAGGCAGCCTTTCAAGCGCATCAAGCCCCGGCGAATATGTGTTTTTATGGTTCCTAATGGCTTACGCATATGGTCGGCCACTTCAGAGTGCGAGAGCCCGTGAAAGAAGGCCAGCGAGATCGTCTGCCGCTGCTCAGCATCAAGCCCCTTCAGACAGCGCGCCACCTCGGCTTCGTCGCGCGCGGCCACTAACGATTCCGCCGGGCCGGCGTTAGGGTCTTCGAGGTTAAGCGTGAAAAAATCATCTTCATCTTGCGTTTCTAAATGGGGACGGCGCACGAGATCTAGGCTCTTATTACGCACGACTGCCGTCATCCACGTCATGGGCGCGGCTTTTGCAGTAGCGTAGCTTCCAGCGTGATTCCAAATATTCACAAAACTATCCTGTAAAACCTCTTCGGCAAGGTGCCGCTCACGGACTATACGAAGCGCTACCGCAAACAGTTTCGATTTGGATGTGTCATAAAGTGTGGCGAAAGCCGCTTTGTCACCAATTCCGGTGCGTGCGAGCAGTGCGGCTAACCGGGCGTTTTCTTCGAGATCAGCCATCTATAAGGCTTTCGCAGGCGTGGAAGGCGGGGTAGCGGCAACATCGCGCACCCAAAAAACATCGTTTTGTCCGGCTGCACGGTTTAATGTGCGGGCTAAGATAAAGAGCAAATCTGACAAACGATTGATGTACTGCAATACGGGGGCCTCGACTTTTTCATGCGCGCCCAGAGCCACCAAGCTGCGCTCGGCGCGCCGCGCTACGGTGCGCGCTACATGGGCGAGTGCGGCTTGGCGCACCCCTGCGGGCAAGATAAATTCGCGCAGTGAGGGAAGGGGTGCGTTGAAGTCGGCGATGGCCGCATCAAGCATGAGCACGTGTGCATCATGCATCATGCGGTGGCCGGGGATGCAAATCTCGCCGCCAAGATCAAATAACTGACTTTGAATTCGCGCGAGCAGGGCAGCAATGGCCGGCGGTAAAACTTCCGCGCAGAGCACGCCAATCTGGCTATTAAGTTCATCAATCTCGCCCATCGCGTGAACGCGAACGGC
>JAYVGG010000262.1:0-4961 GCA_043772475.1 Burkholderiales bacterium | reverse complement strand
GACGCGCATTCCATTGCATTGGAATGCCGTTCGATGGGCGAGGAGGTTCCTCCTCGAAACCCCCACCGAACCCCCGTAAACGGAGGAAGGAGGGTAGCGCGCGAACGTCGGCGCGTCATTGCACTAATGAAATCGAAACGGAATTAGGCCTCGCGTGGGAGCTTATCTTTGGCGCCACACAAATCATGCACGATGCACTCATGGCACTTGGGGCTACGCGCGATACACGTGTAGCGGCCATGTAAGATGAGCCAATGGTGCGCGTGCTGCATGAATTCTTTGGGCACCACTTTCATCAGTTTTTCTTCTACCGCCACCACGTCTTTGCCGGGGGCCAAGCCCATGCGATTGCTGATGCGAAAAATATGCGTATCCACCGCCATGGTGGGCTCATTAAAGGCGATGTTGAGCACCACGTTAGCCGTCTTCCGGCCAACGCCGGGTAAGGCTTCCAGCGCTTCGCGCGTCGAGGGAACAATACCCTTGTGCTGGTCTATGAGCATTTGTGCCGCCGCCATAACGTTTTTTGCCTTAGTGCGAAATAGGCCGATGGTCTGAATGTAGCCGATAAGTTTTTCTTCGCCGAGTGCCAAGATTTTTTTCGGTGTATTAGCCACCGGAAATAGTTTTCGCGTGGCGATGTTGACACTTTTGTCGGTCGCCTGCGCCGATAGCGTGACGGCGACTAAAAGCTCATACGCCGTGGTGTAGTCGAGATCCGATTTCGGATGCGGATTTATTTCTTGCAAGCGCCGAAAAAACTCGTGGCGCTGGTGGGGTTTCATGAGGGGCATGGTGTTAGCTATTGAGCACGGCGTGCTCTTTGGCCGCGAGCGCGGCATTGCGCTCGTCCGCATAGCGAGTGAGGCGAAATTTGTGAAATTGAAAGCGTTCGCGCGAGATGCCCGCATCGGGAAGTGCTGAAAACGCGCCGTCTTCCACCATAGAAATACAATCGACGGGGCAGGGCGGAATACATAAATCGCAGCCCGTACAAAGCGAAGCGATGACCGTGTGCATGAATTTATGCGCGCCCACAATCGCATCCGTCGGGCAGGCATCGAGACATTTCGCGCAGCCAATGCACTCGGCCTCGTCGATCAAGGCCACGCGGTGCGATAGATGCGCGCCACAGCTTGTGTCTAGGGCGACGACTTCGCGATTTAATAGCGCGGCTAAGGCCGCAATGGTCTCGTCGCCACCGGGTGGGCAGCGGTTAATCGCCGCACTCTCGTTCGCCATCGCTTGTGCATACGGCAGACAGCCCTGATAGCCGCACTTGGTGCATTGCGTCTGCGGTAACAGGGCATCAATTTTTTCGGCGAGCGTCATTTCAGCGCCAGCGCGCATTCGCGAATCAGTGCTGGCCCCTTGTAAATAAAGCCGGTATAAAGCTGCACGAGTGCGGCACCGGCGTTTATTTTTTGCTTGGCATCCGCCCCGCTCATGATGCCGCCCACGCCGACGATGGGGATATTGCCTTTCACCGCGCGCACAAATTCGCGCAGCACTTCAGTAGACGGTGAGAATAGTGGCTGACCGGAAAGCCCACCCATTTCGCCCGCGTGTTTATGCCCGCGTACCGCGTCGCGCGCGATGGTGGTGTTCGTCGCAATGATGCCTTCAAAATTATTGTCGAGCGTGAGCTGGGCAATTTCGTTGATCGCTTTTTTATCGAGATCGGGGGCGATTTTGAGTAGGAGTGGCACGTGTTTGCCATGTTTTTTCTTGAGCTTTTTTTGCTCGGCTTTCAGTGCTGCGAGTAATTTTTCAAGCTGTGCCGCCGCCTGTAAATCACGCAGGCCCTTGGTGTTCGGCGACGAGATATTCACCGTCACGTAGCTAGCATACGGGTACACGCCGCGTAGGCAGGTGAGGTAGTCATCCGTCGCATCCTCAATCGGCGTGCTTGCGTTTTTGCCGATATTGAGCCCCAGCACCCCGCGATAGCGCGCGCGCTGCACGTTGGCGAGAAAAGCATCGAGCCCGCCGTTATTGAAGCCCAGCCGATTGATGAGGGCTTCGTGCTCCGTGAGGCGAAACATGCGCGGCCGGGCGTTCCCCGGCTGTGCGCGTGGGGTGACGGTGCCGACTTCGATATAGCCAAAGCCCATTGCGGCCATGGCATCAATGTACTCACCATTTTTATCAAGCCCGGCCGCTAAGCCAACTGCGTTATCAAATTTGAGACCAAAAAATTCACGTGGTGCCTCCACGCGTTGGCCGAAAAGCCGCGCCAGTCCTGCACTTTCGAGCTTTTTGAGGGCGCCTAGCGAAAGATCGTGTGCGCGCTCGGGGTTAAGTTTGAAGAGCAATGAACGTGCAATTGGGTACATTAAATTGAAGCTCATACGGGGCCATGGGTGAGAGATGTTGTGTCGTTTTCTAAGCGCGTCCAGTGCCCGCGCAAGAGACCCTCAATCGGCTGAAACAGGCGCTTGTAGCGCATCTTGCGGCTTTCTTCGATCCAGTAGCCTAAATAAACATAGGGCAGCTTGCGCGCACGCGCCTCCGCGATTTGCCACAAGATGCCGAAGGTGCCGAGGCCAAGGGAAGCGAACTCCTCCGCCGGATCAAAGAACGTATAGACCGACGAAATTCCATCATCGAGCTGATCAATCACGCTCACCATACGCAGCACACCGGCATCGCGAAATTCGATTAAGCGGGTATGCACATTGCTCTGCAATAAAAAATGCGAGTACTGCTCGCGGCTATCGTTATCCATGCCGCCACCGGCGTGGCGATGCGCTTGGTAGCGGCGATAGAGCGCGTAATGTTCATGTGAAAACTTGAGCTCCATCACGCGGAAGGTGAGATTTTTATTTTTAGCGAGCGTGCGGCGCTGTGTGCGGCTCGGCGCGAATTCGTCCACCAGCACGCGCACGGGTGTACACGCGTGGCAGTGATCGCAATGCGGGCGATAGGTGAATGCACCGCTACGGCGAAAGCCCGTTGAAACGAGCTGGCTATAGGTGGCGGTATCAATCAAAAAGCTAGGTGTCGCTACTTGAGAGCGCGCGATTTGCGTGGGGATATAGCTGCACGGGTACGCAGCCGTCGCATAAAACTGCAATTTGGCAAACGGCAGATCGTTAAGTTTGCTCATGCGTGGTGACCGACCAATAGATTGAGGGTGCGGGTGCAGCACTTGCGCTGATCAATTCTTTGAGCTTCGCCGTGAATTCGCGGCGCGTAATCGGGGCGGCGCCCATGCTGGCTAAATGGCGTGTTTCTTGTTGGCAGTCGATGAGCTCAAATCCATCGGCCTTGAGCTTCTCAACAAGCGCCACCAGTGCCACCTTCGAGGCATCGGTCTCGCGGGAGAACATCGACTCGCCAAAAAATACCCGCCCCAGCGCAATGCCGTAAAGCCCACCAACAAGCTCGCCATCACGCCACGTTTCGACTGAATGTGCGTAGCCGAGTCGATGGAGTGCGGTGTAGGCAGATTGGATGCCCTCCACAATCCACGTGCCGCCACCGGACTCACGCGGTGCCGCACAAGCACGTATTACCTCGGTGAATGCGGTGTCAAAGCGCGTTTCAAATTTATCGCTACGAATGGTTTTCGCGAGTGATTTGGTCACGCGACAGTGGCTGGGAATGAGCACCATGCGTGGGTCTGGGCTCCACCAGAGCACGGGCTGGCCAGCAGAAAACCACGGGAAAATTCCCTTCGTGTAGGCGGCTAAAATAATCGGTGGGGCCAGTGTGCCACCCGAGCACAAGAGGCCATTGGGCTCATGCAGCGCTTGCTCAACAGGGGGGAAATCTTTCGCTGTTTTTATCCAAGGGATCATGTGGCTTTTGTTAGCACGTGGCGGTCTGCGTGGAATAGCCCGTCAAATCTTTGAGCACAGCGGTTTTTTTGGCGCGCGCTTTTACGTCTGACGTGCCGTTATCTAGGCTGAGCTTAAAGGTAAATTTATCGAAAAACTCAATAAATTTTTCGCCACCAAATGTTCCCACCGCGTAGATCTCGTCACTCTTTGCATCGTGCTCAAGCACGATGGTGGCGAGTGGCTGCGGGGCTGGGCCGCTGAGTACCCGGGCCCCGGCGAACGGGTCGTACACGCTTGCATCCGCGCAGCAGGTGATGACGTTTGCGCGCGTGCTCGCACGAGAGGCTTTGCTGCGAAAACTGATGAAGCTTACCTGCGCGCTTGGGTAGGCTAACTTATGCGCGCAAATGGCCGAGTAGGCGACCAGCGTTTTTTTGGGCCCCACACCGCCCGGCCAATCGTAGCTTGCACCGGTTTCCGTTTTAAGCCCAATTTTTTCGGGCATCGCTTGATCGAGATTTAATAAAAAACACGGCGTGGTGGTGAAGGGGTAGTTAAAAACGTAGTTGTGATTGACCTTGAGCGAGGCGAGCTTAATCGCGCGGCCATCGACATCGACAAGCTTCACACGCTCGTAACTTTGGCCTCTTGGGGCTGCGGCAAGCGGCAGCGCGCCACAGGCAGCCGCCCCGGCACAGGCTTGCAAAAATTCTCTTCTTTGTGCTGCCATTAAATCACCCCTTCTAAAATTTGAACGTCCACCGTGGCACCCGCATCCACATTGCCTACGTGGTCATGCAGCATGATGAAACAATTTGCATCCGACATGGATTTCAAAATGCCCGAGCCTTGCTCGCCGGTGGTGCGAACTTTCCACACACCGTCTTCAATATAAAGCACGCCGCGCTGAAACTCCGTGCGGCCGGGGGCTTTTTTGATGATGGAGGTACAGACCGCTTTGAGCAAAGGCTGCACCTGGAGCGGTGTTTCGCCTTGTAGCGTGAGCAGCGCATCGCGCACAAATTGATAAAACGTCACCATCACGCTCACTGGGTTTCCCGGCAAACCAAAGAAATGGGCGCTGCCAATTTTGCCGTAGGCGAGTGGCCGGCCGGGCTTCATGGCGATTTTCCAGAAGACCACTTCACCGAGCTTATCCATCAACTGCTTCACGTA
>JAYVGG010000261.1:0-2470 GCA_043772475.1 Burkholderiales bacterium | reverse complement strand
GACGCGCATTCCATTGCATTGGAATGCCGTTCGATGGGCGAGGAGGTTCCTCCTCGAAACCCCCACCGAACCCCCGTAAACGGAGGAAGGAGGGTAGCGTGCGAACTCCGGCGCGCTCTTGCATTTATGAAGCGGAAATGGAGTGAGACGATGTTTCGACTATCACCACCACCATCAAAATTTGAAATCGTAGAGGACTAACCATGATCAAGCCCAATCAATCCCGCCGCCAATTTCTCAATATGGCATCGCGCGTTTCACTCGCCGGTGCCGCTGGCCCATTCGCGCTCAATATGGCCGGCATCGGTGCTGCCGCCGCGCAAAACGTGAACGACTACAAAGCACTCGTCTGCGTTTTTTTGCTCGGTGCGAACGACCATAACAACACCGTCATCGCATCCGATCCGGCCAATTTTGCCGCCTACAATGCCGCGCGCGCCGGGCTAACGCGGGCGGCGGCCGATCTCCTGCCCCTCGACCCAATCACCCCCTTAAGCGGCGTAAACGCAGGCCGACAATTCGCCCTCCCGCTGGAGCTTGCGCCTCTCAAGACGATTTGGGACTCCGGAAAAATGGCGATCATGGCCAACGTCGGCCCGCTCATTGTGCCCACCACCAAAGCGCAGTACCAAAATTTATCGGTGCCACTCCCGCCCAAACTTTTTTCGCACAACGACCAACAATCTGTCTGGCAAGCCAGTGCATCCGAAGGCGCTCGCGTAGGCTGGGGCGGCAGGATGGGCGATTTATTTGCCTCGCAAAATACCTCGCAAATTTTTACCTGCACGTCGCTCTCGGGCAACGCCGTATTTTTAGCCGGGCAAAATGTATCGTCCTACCAGCTTAGTAACGCGGGGTCTGTTGCCATCGGCGGCATCACCGGCACGTTATTTGGCTCCACCACCGCAGCGGCAACGCTACGCTCGCTCATCACCAGCGGCGGTGACCATCTCCTCTCGCAAGATTACGCGGATACCACCAAGCGCTCGATTGATGCCAACGCGCAGCTCTCGGTGGCACTTGCGGCCGCCCCTGAGTTTGCGCTCCCCACAGCGCTCGCCGCAAGCTCACTCGCCGCCCAGCTACGCGTGGTCTCGCGCGTGATCGCGTCGCGCGTGGCACTCGGCAATAAACGGCAGATTTTCTTTGTCGGCCTTGGCGGCTTTGATACCCATGATTTTGAGCTCACCGTGCAGCCAGCACTCCATACCCAAGTCGCTGGTGCGATGGCGTATTTCTACGACAACATGGTCACCCTCGGTATCAGCGATAGCGTCACCAGCTTCACCGCATCTGATTTTGGCCGCACGCTCACCAGCAATGGCGACGGGTCCGACCACGGCTGGGGCTCGCACCACTTTATCGTCGGCGGTGCGGTAAAAGGCCGTAACTACTACGGCACGTTCCCCATCATGGGCTTGAATAATAACGATGAAGTCGGCAGCGGCCGGCTCATCCCCACCACCTCAGTCGATCAATACGCAGCCACACTCGCGCGCTGGTTTGGTGTGAGTGACTCAAACATGTCGTTGGTTCTCCCCAATATCGGCAGCTTCGCGAATCGGAATTTAGGGTTTATGGTTTGAGTTTTTGTTGCAGTTAAACAGTGGAAAGTGGCGTGGTTGTTGGGGTTTTGGCCACTTACCGATTATGCGGGTTTGCGAAAAATAAGAAACGCCGCGTGTTCACCGCCGTGATCTAAAAATTGCGCGTGAACATTGGTGATGCCTGCTTCTTGCAAAATAAAAAATATCTCGCTTAGGTTGTAAGGATGCATCAGCATCTCAGGGTCATCCTTGGCATCTGCTCCTCGCGCCAGAGACGAGATGCCCTTCAAGGTATCACCCAAGTAGGACGTAAGGTTTGGTGCCGGCGGCACGCCGAACGTATCCGCTAACTCATTTTTTCCGAAGGTGAAATCGATCATTCCGATGCCGCCGGGATCGAGCTTGGTGAGTAATCGTTTGAAAATTTCGCGCCCACGTGCAACAGGGATATGCTGAAACACGAGCGCCGAGTGAATCATGTCAAAGGTGCCCGGCACCTGACTGAGCTCATCATCGCCAAGGACAAACGTTGCGTTTGTCAGGCAGCGCGCGTCACAGTTTTTTTGCGCCTCTTCGAGCATAGCGGGCGAGACATCGACACCAACCACATGCACTGCACCACTTGCAAACGGGATCACCAGCCGACCCACGCCGCAGCCGAAATCGAGAATGCGCTTAGCTGAAAATTCCACGCCCAGATGCGCGCGCACGGCCAGCTTCACATACTCAATATGATTGTCACCAGAGCGGAAAAACTCTTGCTTCGTCGCCTCATCGAGGTTGCCACTTCGATATCTAGGGTCTGTGATCACGCCAAAATACGGGTCTTGCTTGCCCCAAGCTTCCCAGGCTGTGTCGGTATTCATTTCGCTCAAGTGCATTCCTAATCAGTCGAATTGGCCTATTTTAGCGCGTACACCATG
>JAYVGG010000260.1:0-4548 GCA_043772475.1 Burkholderiales bacterium | reverse complement strand
TGCCACCATTCGCCATCCGCGTTACTTTCAAAGCGCACCTCTACTGGAATCGCAGAGCCCGCCTTGGGAAACCCAACCGCGCGCGCCACGATGCCCGCTAAAAATCCTGCGCCACGCTCAACGCTGGCCTCGCCTTTCGCGCGCCATTTACCTTGATGGGCGTGTAGCGCACGCACCGTAGCGGGCAGCTTTTCCCAAGCGCTATCGAGCACCCGTGCGTAGAGCGGGCGCGTATCTGGCGCGGCTACGGATTCACGCACGCCCGTAAAAATAGTTTTGGTGCTAAATAATTTTTCGTAATCGGCGAGCTCAAGTTCAGCCGTGGCGGGGCGCGCACCGGGCACTGGGGGCACGCCCGCAAGCACGCGCGCTACCACCGCCTGGCAGGCCATCGAGGGGATGAGTGGGCCGTCGCTCCCCTCAGCAAGCAGATGCCATGCGCGCGTGTAGTTTTTACCGTCCGCATCCACCGCTTCGATTTCGACAAACATGCCGCCACGGTGCTCGCCCCAGCGCAGGTGGTTGATCGCCCAGAAAAATAGCGGCGCTAAAAAAGTGAGATCAGGGCAGAGGTGGCGCGCACGCAGCCACGCGAGTGCGCTGAGCATTCGGTGCCACACGGCGGGCACCGGGGCAGCACCCATCCAGATCGAGCGTAGGCCAGGCCACACCAGCGGTAGCAAGGTGAGATCCGGCACATCGACAAGTGAAAATCGTAAGCGCCGCAGTGGCACATGGCCGGGCGGGGCGATGGTGTAGTGCCAAGCTTCAACCAAGGCCACGCCAGTCGCGGGCGCGCCATCACGCGTGAGGGCGATGCGCGTACCCGCGTAGCTTGCGATTGCGCGGATCACGTTTTGCCCCACGCCCGCGTAGGGCGAGGGAGCGATGCCGCCGCGAATGCGATCCACGCGTAGAAGCCCTACCGCCAAACGCCGTACGACCGCTGCCGTTAACACCGGAAAGCTACTCACGCCGGAGAGCACATACACAGAGCGCGCGGTAGCGGCGGCATCAAATTGCCGCACGCCTTCGACAAATTCGGCACAGTCGGCAAGATCGAGATAATTGATTCCACAAGCAATGGCGGCCTCAATGACGCGGTAAGGTGAATCGCCGTACACTTGATAGGGGCCGGTCGCTTCCACCACGAGATCGGGTGCGATGGCGCGCAATGCGCTCTCGATATCGGAAGCACGATCAAGCGCGCGGGCTTCGCGCGCGGCTCCTGCGGGCAGCGTGGCGCAAAAATGCTGTGCTTTATCGAGCGAACGCCCGGCAATGACGAGGGCAAGACGCGTATCAGGCGCTAAGAGATGGGCGAGCCTGCCGCCAAAAACACCGTAGCCGCCGATGATTAAAATTTTCATCGGCGCGATGGTGGAAAAATCGGAGGAAAAAAATTACTTGACGCTATAACCCACGCCCGTAAGGCAGGTGGCAACCGCTTTCACAAACTCGGCCTTGGCGAGTGCAGCACCTGTGCTCGTCGCGGGGTCAAAGCCGGTGGTGCGAATAGCGGCGCGCTCGCAGTCGATGCGATCAAACGATTGTTGTGTAGCCGATTGGCCGCGTTGCGCGGTGATGACGAGCGCGTCGGTGGCTGCGGGTGCGCGCTGGGCATAGCTCGGCGTGGGCGCTCGCGAGACCGGTGGCAACAACACGCCCTCGCCCGTCGGAGCGGGCACCACGCGGTATTCGTTTAGCACGCGCTGGTAGTAAACGTTATCGGCGTAGTAATACGGCACGCCGCCAAACCACAAACGTGAATAGCCAAATGGCAGGCCCCACGTGAGCGATGGCCCCCAGAAGCTACCGAGCGCGGTGTGGCCTCGATAGCCGTAATTGTGGTGATTGTGGTGATGGCGGTGGCCGCTGTGCGAGGGCGATGCCGCACGCGTGGCACCGTGTTTCACCTCAGCGGTGGCGACGGCTGGGGCGAGCGTTGCTAGCGCGGCAACGATCGCGAGAATAAGGCTTAGGAAAGTTTTCATCGTGAACTCCTTCGTGGGCAAGACTTTGTTAAGCAACACTGCGCTTTTATTTTACGCCCGATTGCGCGTTTGTAACGACGAAACGGTTTCGGCTTTTACGATGCGGGGATTGGCCAAACCCTAGCACTGGCGCGGGGTTTCACGCTTCTTTTGCACGTCGTTCACATTCGTTGGGGCGCTCCTTGGAATTCGCATAGAATTGCATCCCAAGTAACGCACTCTCCTGCGCCGAATCCTTCATGCAAACCGAATCGCCTACCCACTTTCCGATTCGCAGCTACGTGCTGCGCCAAGGCCACATGTCGCCCGCGCAGACGCGCGCGCTCGAGACCTTGGGGCCGCAGTGGATGATTGCCTTCGCGCCCAATGCGGAGCTTGATTTCACGCGCACCTTTGCGCGCGTAGCCCCGACGATTGTCGAAATCGGTTTCGGCATGGGCAGCGCCACGGCCAACATCGCCGCTGCACAGCCTGAAAATAATTTCATCGGCCTCGAAGTCCACACGCCGGGTGTCGGCGCGCTGCTCAAAATGGTGGGCGAGCGCAGCCTCACCAATCTGCGCGTCATTCAGCACGATGCGGTTGAGGTGCTCACGCATATGGTGGCCGATAGCGCGTTAGCTGGCGTGCATATTTTTTTCCCCGACCCGTGGCCCAAAAAACGCCACCATAAACGCCGCTTGATTCGGGCCGATTTTGCCGCCCTGCTTGCGCGCAAAGTCGCCGTTGGCGGCTACCTGCACTTGGCCACCGATTGGCACGAATACGCGGATGAAATGTTAGCCGTGCTCACTGCCAGCCCGTCGTGGACAAACACCGCAGCTGGCTTTGCCGAGCGCCCCGCCTACCGCACAGAAACTAATTTTGAGCGCAAGGGGCTTGCCAAAGGCCACGGCGTTTGGGATATTGTTTTTGTGAAACGCAGCATCTAATCCAGATTTGAGCACGTAAAAACCGCACGAATCACCTAGGGAGCAATCATGCACAACACAAAATCAAAACGTCGCACTTGGCTGAAACAGGCCGCGGCACTTGGGCTTTTGGGCCCTGCGGGCATTTCAGGCTTGATCCAAGAAGCCCTCGCCAAGGGCGACCTACCAGCCTCGCGCGGCATTCACTCGATCACGGGCAGTGTCACGATCAACGGCACGCCCGCCAAGGTGGGGCTATTGGTGCAGCCGGGTGATAGCATCGCCGCCGGGCCGGGCTCTAGCGCAGTGGTGGTGATTGGCCGCGATGCGTATCTCTTGCGCGCCAATACGCGCGTCACGTTTGAAGGCCGCAAAGATGACCCTTCCGTACTCGATACGGTTTTGATTAGTGCCGGCAAGGTGCTCTCGGTTTTTGGTAAGCGCAGCAGCACCGACCCAGTTCGCGTACGCGCGCTGAACGCGACCATCGGCATTCGTGGCACCGGCTGCTACGTCGAGGCCGAAGAAAAACGCGTCTATTTTTGCCTCTGCTACGGCGAAGCGGCGATCACCGGCGCTGGCATGACAACACCAACGATTGTCACCACCACGCATCACGAAAACCCGCTGTGGCTCGATGAATCGGGCGGCAACATGAAAGTCGAAAAAGGGCCTTTCCTCAACCACACCGATGACGAGCTCATCATGCTCGAAAAATGTGTGGGGCGTGAGCCACCGTTTGTGGCGCAGGGCTTGGCGGGGCGCTACTAACTTTGCTGGTGGGGCGGCGCGATTCACCGAACACCCTGAAACCCCAATACTGGCGCGGGTTTTAGGGAAATAGCCGCGCCTAATAAACGCGCTGCCAAGCATTCACCGATCACACACGCGCCTGCAAGGTGATCGCGCCGCGCACGTTAGCCGCCGTTTTCAGATTCAACCTTAGCCAACAAAAACTCAACCCGCCCCGGCATATTCGCCGCCACGGTCAGCGCGTAGCCCATTTGTTCGGCTTGCTTGTGCGCTTGGTATAGGCCAATGCCGAGCCCACCGTGGCGCGAGCGCGCAATGGGCGCGTGAAAAAGCTCCGCCATGGCCGTTGCTGGAATGGGCGCGCCGTTATCGGCAATGGCGAGCGTGGGTGAGGTGCCCGCATGAAGGGTGATGGTGACTTGCGCGACATCGTCACGTTTTTTGCGCGCGTTTTCTAGGCAGTTTTCAAGCACGGTATCAAAGAGTGCTGCCGGTAGCAGCGCCTCCATGTCCCCGTCGGCATGAAACACCACATCGCCGCTACCGTGGCGCTGGTTGGTGTCTTTCCACCAGTCGCGCGCGCGCATGGTTTTTGCGGTGGTGCTGACGGCCGGATTTTGTAATTTGTCGAGTGTCGTTTGGAGGCGCTGCGTTAAGCGCGGCAATTGGCGACTGAGCATTTCGTCGTAATCGGTGGGGCGGCGGCGCTCGTCCTCGGGCTTACGGCCTTTATCTTGCGCGGCCGTGGCGCTGGTGAGCGCAAAAAGCGACTGCAAAACGTTTTTGATGTCGTGCGTTAAGCGCGCACCCGTCTCGTGTACGGCCTGCATGTAGGCGTTTTGTTTCATCGCCTGCTCGCGGCGCTTACCCTCGTAAAATTCGCCCACCAC
>JAYVGG010000259.1:0-6351 GCA_043772475.1 Burkholderiales bacterium | reverse complement strand
TCGCTAAGCGTGGCGCGGCTACGCCGCAATGCCGCCAACACTTGCAGCGCCGAAATGATGCCGTCGCCGGTGCTGTGTTTATCAAGGCAAAGCAAATGGCCAGAATTTTCACCGCCTAGTTGCCAGCCTTTTTCGAGCAGTAGCTCCAGCACGTAGCGGTCGCCCACTTTGGCGCGCACGAACGGGATTTGCATGTCTTGAAATTTTTTCTCAAGCGCGTGATTGGTCATGAGTGTCCCGACGACACCGCCCGAAAATTCGCCGCGAAGCTTGCGATCTTTCACGACGGCATAGAGCAATTGGTCGCCATCGAAAATGCGGCCCCCCGCATCACACATGATGAGCCGATCCGCGTCCCCATCAAGCGCAATACCCAGCGACGCGCCATGTTGAGCCACGGCGGCGACAAGCGTTGCCGGGTACGTGGCACCGCACTTCAAATTGATATTAAGACCATCTGGCTGATTCGCAACCGCGATCACCTCGGCACCGAGCTCACGAAATAGCTCAGGCGCGATATCGTAGGCGGCACCGTTGGCACAATCCACGACGAGTTTTAGTCCGCGTAGATCGAGCGCATGGGGGAAAGTAGATTTACAAAATTCCAGATACCGCCCCGGCGCATCGTTGACGCGCCGCGCTTTACCGAGCGCGCTCGATGCCATGGTTTGCATGGGTGTCTCCATCGCGTTTTCAATGGCCAGCTCGACTTCATCAGGAAGCTTCATGCCGTCGGATGAGAAAAACTTTATGCCGTTATCGTCAAACGGATTATGTGAGGCCGAGATCATGATGCCGGCTGCCAAGCGCAAGGCGCGCGTGAGGTGCGCGACACCCGGTGTGGGCATGGGGCCCACTAATAAAACATCGACCCCTGCGGCCGAAAGCCCCGCCTCTAGGGCACTTTCGAGCATGTAGCCCGAAATGCGAGTGTCTTTGCCGATCAGTACCGCCGGGCGCTGGCCAAGCTCGGCGGGGTGCATCTTGGCGAGCACGCGGCCCGCTGCAAAGCCTAAGCGCATCACAAAATCTGGCGTGATTGGCTCTTCGCCAACTTTGCCGCGAATGCCATCGGTGCCGAAATATTTTCTGCTCATGTTGAATCCTTAATAAAGGCCATCATTATCGCCTGTGGCTAGATCTTGCGTAGCGGTGCAAAATCAAAGCGCTCTATTTTCAACTAGGGCAGTGATGCCCAATTGACGCAACATAACCTCAATAGCGACACTGACCCCTCCAACAAGGAAGGCGGGGCATGGGGCTCTGTGAGTTTCAAAGGGCAATTTTTACGCACGAGTGAACCTCGCCGTTTCTCACCCTACCCCCTCCCAGCCTCCCCCTTTTTGGGGGAGGAGCGTTCGGGATGATTGCAGCCTCACCGCCACAACATCTTCCAAACCCCGCGCGGTTATTAGCGTTTCAGCCAACTAACAAACCGCAAATGCAATGCAACACTACAGCACCCCACCCTGCTTCAAATCAAGGTAGCGGTTCACGAGCGAGATCGGTAGCTTTGCTGGCTCCACATCGAGTAGCCTAGCGCCACCCGCGTGCATTCGGGCAGTAAGTTTTTCGCGGTCTTGCAGGTAGCTCACGGCGGCTGCGTAGGTGAGCGCGTCATCAGTCGTACGCACGGGGTGCGCGAGAGTGTCATCAATCACCGACTCACGGAGATTCGCGAACAGCACCAGGTGCCTACGCCGCAATAACGCAATCGCGGGCATGAGTCCTTCGCCGTCTTCGTCACGCAGGTTTGAAATAAATATCACCAGCGAGCGTTTTTTAAGCCGCAACGAAAGATCGAGTGCGGCCTGGTAGTAATCGGGGGTTTGCAGAGTCGGCTGTAACGCATAGAGCGCGTTCAAAAACTTGCTGACCGTGGCCCCCGATTTACGTGGCGGCACGTAGCGCTCTTGATCGGTGGCGAAGGTCATGAGTCCAGCAGAATCCCCCTCGCGCAATGCCACATAAGCCAGTAGCAGCACGGCATTAAGCGTGTGATCGAAATGCGAGAGCTCGCTATCCTTAGCCGACATGCGCCGCCCGCAATCAATCAAAAAAACAATCTGCTGATCGCGCTCGTCTTGGTATTCGCGCGAGATAAGCTTTCGCATCCGCGAGGTCGCTTTCCAATCAATCTGCCGCATCGAGTCACCCTGTCGGTACTCGCGCAATTGATGAAAATCGAGGCCCTCACCACGCCGGCGTTTTTTGAGTACGCCGATCTGTGAAAGTCGATTATCAATGGCTAATAATGCGTAGCGTGTGATCTCGGCGAAATTGGGGAAACTCCGCACCAGTGCTGGGGTTCCAGCCGTTCGTGCGATTTCCCAGAGGCCAATCGGGGAGCCTAGCCTAAGCGAAATTTGGCCGAAATTTAAGTCGCCCCGGCACTCGGCTTTCACCCGATAGGTGGCAAGCGCAAATTCACCGGGCGGCAGGGTGAGCCTAATCGGCAATCGCTCGCTCACGCAGCCCTCGGGCACGTTATCTTGCGCGGCAATAGTGATGTGCCCGCGCCCGTGGTGGCTAAATCTGAGCGTCACCTCACGCCAAATACCGACTGGCCAATTGCTGGCAACCTTACGCTCGACCTCGGGCGTTTTGACAACAAAAAAGCCCACCAGCGCATCGGCTAACGCCACCAGCACCAGAAAGCCCGCTGCAATCCACCAGAGCTCGGTCACGCTCGCGCGCGCGGGCATAAGCCCCGGCACGCCGCCTGCCGCCAGCACCGAGGCCACGAGCGAGGCCAATGCGAAAAACGCAATCAGCCACAAGAGTCGCTTGGTGGGCATCATGCGCTGATCTCGCCATACACCCGATACAAAATTGAACCAAAATTAAACACGGGGGGCGGGCACCGTTTCAAACATATCGCGCAGTAGGTCATCGACATCACGCCCTTCGATTTCCATTTCCGGCGAGGCAATCACGCGGTGGCGCAGCACCGGTAGTGCCATACGCTTTACGTCATCTGGTGTCACAAAGCCGCGCCCCGCCATGAGGGCTGCCACACGTGAAGCGCGCACAATCGCAATGCCGCCGCGCGGGCCCGCTCCCGATGAAAAGCTCGGGAACTCGCGCGTGGCGCGCGCCAAGCGCACCGCGTAGTCGAGCACCTGCGGGTCCACCGTTAAGCTCGCCGCCACGCGCTGCAAACCGAGCACGGTTTCGCGCGAGATGATGGTGTTCACGGTATCCACATTGAGCTTGTCGCCGACCGTCATTTCAGTAACGGCGCGGATCATGCTGTTTTCTTCCGCGAGCGTTGGGTACTCAATACGAACCTTGAGCAAAAAGCGATCAAGCTGCGCTTCGGGTAACGGGTAGGTGCCCTCTTGCTCAATCGGGTTTTGCGTGGCGAGCACCATGAAGGGGGCTTCTAGGCGATGCGCGGTGGCCTCGATGGTGACTTGTGCTTCTTGCATCACCTCAAGCAGCGCGGCTTGTGTTTTAGCCGGTGCGCGGTTGATCTCGTCGGCCAATAAAAAATTCGCAAATACCGGCCCCTTGCGGGTGGTGAAATCACCACTTTTTGGGTCAAATAAAGTATGCCCAGTCACATCAGAGGGCATGAGATCGGGCGTGAACTGAATACGTGAAAAGGTGCCGTCGAATGTTTTCGCGAGCGCTTTCACGAGCAATGTTTTGCCAAGGCCGGGGACACCTTCGATCAGCACATGGCCGCCTGCTAAGAGCGCTATCAGGGTCTCCTCGATAATGCGCGTCTGGCCAATCACGGCCTTGCCGATTTCGGCCTGCACAGCTTTGATAATGCGGTTTGCTTGTGTGACGCGATCATCTGCCGGTGCGGCCACGGTGGCCATGGGCTGGGTGTTGGAGGCTGGGTTTAGGTCTGTCATGGTGGGTTCCGAAGAAAATAAAAGAATTACTTTGCTCTCGCAGGCGCGCGCAGGTTTTGCTCAAGCGTGCGAAGGGTACGAACAGTTTCAAAAAACGCACGGCGATCAGCGGGCGGCGCTTCAATCGCGCGGCGAATCCGTGCTTCTCCTAAGCCGCTTTGTTTTTCCAGCTCGCCTACCAATGCCCCCAAGCTCAGGCGGGCCAAGGCGGGCCGCTCGCGCGCAAGGCGCGCAAAAAAGCGCTCACGAACCGCAGCGGCTAACGGCGTAAAGGCGTGCTTATTGCCTAGGTAGCGGCCCATCGCCACTAAATGCTCGGCAAGACTTAAGCGCGCCGGTGCCGCGGCCACAAGCAAGGTGCCAAAGCGCGGCACAATGCGCGCAAGCCACGCAAGTAGCAGTAGTGCAAGCGCGGCGAGCACCATCCATGCGTAGTCTTTGAGCCACACCCAGAGGCCGCCGCCGGGGTCGCGAAGGGCTAACCACACGGTTTGTTTTGCCCGGTTGTCGCCCACGCCGTTGCCCTTGGCAACCAATAAGTGCCAGAGAAACTCGGCGTGGTCGTGTTTTTTTAGTGCAACACCGCCGAAAAAATCAAAGCCAGAAATCACCGTAATCCGCCCGCGCCCGGCCTCGCGCTGCACAAGCCGAAGCCCAATATCGTCGGCGACCCACCAATCGGTTGGGCGTTTTTTTGCGGTGGTTAAATTTTGGTACGGCGCAAAGGCGACCTTAAACACGTGCTCACCCGGCATCTGTACCTGCACAACCGGGTTTGGGCGCGCGAGCGGTAGCTTCATGGCACTGGCGGGCTTCTTACTCGCCCCATCTTCAGCCGGCAGATCCGCCGCATCCATGCCGAATTCACCCACCTCTTCTTCAGCCTCCTCGTCAGTCTTGGGCGGCGCATCGGGGTCGGTTTTTCGCGGGCGCGGCACGAGCTCGCCCCCCACCAAGCGTAGTCGCACGCGGCTGATCTCGTAAGACTTTAGCAGTGGGTCATCAATGCCAGGCTTCTCCGCCTCGATGATGAGGTGCCCGCCGCCATCGACCCACGCGCGCAACCCCGCCACACGCGCCGGGGTCATGCGCGCTAGGCGATTGTCACCAATAAATAGGCTGCCCTCGCCGTCAGGCGGTGCGGAGGCGAGGGCTTTATCCCAGTCGGGCGAGCTACTAATTTTTTCAACGCGAGCGCCCATCGCGTCGAGCGTTTTTTCGAGCGCGTAAAACGGGTTATCGCGCGCTTCACCGCTCGCACCGATCCATCTTTTGGTGTCTACAATCTCGAACCAATGAAACGCCGCAAACCCAAGGGCTGCCGCGATAAGGGCTGCCAAGAGGGTCCAAATCACCCGTGCTTTATTGACTTTCATGCCGCCACCGGTTCAGATTTGGTGGCTTGGTCAGCGTCGCGACGCACCGCAAAATGGCTCGCCCAGTCATCAATCAGCGCGCTCACTTCATGCGGGGCAACCGGCTCTGCGGCGTAGGCAATGCGTTGCCAGAGGGCGACGAGCGCACCAAAAAAATGTGCCTTGGCGCTCTGTGCCACACCGCCTCGATACATGCGCGTTACCTGTGCCACGCATTCGCCTTCGGTGTCGCCGCGAGCGATCTCGATACGGCCGTCTTGCATGAGCGAGACCAGCGCACCGCGATAAAGCAAACCCGTTGCGCCACGCACGTCGCCGCGCGCGAGCATCGCGCGCGCCGCAGCCGGCACATCGTCAGGCAATGATTCGGGGCGAATATCGAGCCCGAATAAGACGTCAGGAAATTTTTGCTGCGAAGCAAGTCCCCACCCTCGAAGCCCAAAGTGGCGGATCAACAAAACCACCACCAGCCCGACCACGACGGCGATCCCAATCCAGGCCAAGATGCGCGCGATGCTGGCAATAAAATTGGCCAACCCGCGCATCCACGCTGATGTTTTTTGCGGCTTCTTTTTTTCACCCTCCCAATTGGGGCCGATGTATTTTATGCTCCAGTCGTCTTTTTCGCGGCCAAACTCCGGTGCCGCAATCACCTTCAGCGCCGCCTCGCGTGCGCCGCGATTGGGGCTTGTCGAGGCTTCTGCTGGCGGTGTTCCTTTTTGTTCTATTTCATTTTCGTCTTCATCTTCATCATCACTGTCGTCATCGCTCGCAACTGCGGCGGCCACCGATGGCGTGGTCACTTCGGCGCGCACGTCGGGGGCGCTGCCCAGAAGCAGCAGCGCCACCAGTAGCAGAGGCGCCACGCCTGCCGCCGGAAAGCGCGGGCGGGTAGCTTCCACGCGCGCAGACATCCGCTTAAAGGCCAGCTCAACATCCCAGCCTTCGAGCACGGTGCGGCTATGGAGGTAGAGCGCAAAGCCGCCCGCCACATAGAACGGTTCGAGAATCGAGATCGTAATAACCCCGGCGAGATTGCTCAAATACTGGGCACCTTTCGCCGTTTCAGGGTCAAACAGCATCTGCCGCGACATCTCAATATCGAGACC
>JAYVGG010000258.1:0-5261 GCA_043772475.1 Burkholderiales bacterium | reverse complement strand
TTATATTGAACACCATGTTTGAAATATTGCGTGCCAGATGAGGAGCCAAGCGCGGTGATTGGTTGGAATGTTCACAAAACAGGCGTGTCCACGCATCATGGACAAGCGAGAAAATGGACAGCGCCAATCTAGTGAAGCGCTGGTTTCCTCGTATCTGCGTAGCCGCAAATCACGCAAGCCGTGCGATATGCGCCAAGCGCTGCGTTAGCGCTTTCAGGTGTGATCTGTGCGACGCGTCCGGCGTAATCAAGCCCTGTAGACCATCGTGAAACGCTGGCGTATCGAGTAGCTGTTGGCATTGTCCCGCGAGATACGCTCGCAAGTGGGCAGGTGATCGTGCGATCTCGTCAATCAGCTCCAGCCTGCCATCGACTAGGTTGATGATGTCTTCCAGGTCGTGGCTCGCTAGAAAATCGTTATTGCCGCGATCTGCGAAAGCGACAAACTTTGTTGCCATAAATACGGGTGCCGAAATGAGGCGGATGGTAAGGCCGCTAGGCAATGTCAGTTGCCGCGCGGTTTCAACTGCCAATGGATACCACCGATTGGCAAAGCCAAGAATGGATGAATCCGTCGGCATCAAATCCACTTCCAGTTCACCCATTCGCCAGCGGCAGATTGGCGCATCTGCCGAAATATCGCGCCTAAATCCAAGGCGCGAAAATTCTTTCTCAATCTGGTGATACCCGGCAAGTGCTGCAACCTCCACCACCAAATCCACGTCATAGGTCACCCGTGCGGGAGCAGCAGCCGAATCGGTAATTAATAACCCCACTGCACATCCGCCCACCAGCACCAGCCGCTCGCGTAACGCGCCCAGCGCCTTTGCGATGAGCTCAACTTTTGCGACGTTGGGGTCGTTCGCCATCATTTGAAATACGCCTCCATGAGCCGCTTCGCGGCGTCGCGTTCGCGCGCCATGCCCGCGCGGATCGCATCGAATAGCGCCAGCATTGCGTAAAGTTTTTCGTCGCGCATCGCAGCCTCTGGTGCGGATGGATAGAGCGGCGCTAGGCTCATCCCACGCACGGGCCCGTTCGGGTGTGGCCAGACCGGCACCGGCTCGGACGAGCTCGTAATGATTGTATTCAAGGGTGGTGCTGCGTAGCCTGTGGGCAACCCACGTGAGAGTGCGCCGCGAACGGCGGGGAACGCGTACTTTGCGCCGTGGAAAACGAATTCTTTCAACTGCGATTTGAGCACCACTGGCCAGCCCTCGTGCGTGCTGACGAGCTGCGCTTGCGCGGCACGCTTAAGGGACGCGTGTACGGCGGACGCGGCCAAGCCCGTGGCAGTGGCGAGTGTGGCGTAATTGCAGGGCGCGTCTGCGCGGCTCAGCATGGCGAGGAGCACAAAGAGATCCTGCGGTTTTAGAGCGGTTTGCTGGTTGAGGATTTTTGCCATAATTCGTTATTCAGGAATTGAGAATATATGGACTTACTATATTTCTAACTTAGCTAAACGTCAATATATTCCCAATTCAAGAATGAAGAACATAGGAATCACTTATCGGTCTGCTTATGTAGCTTGAAAAGTCGTGGTCTGCCAAGGGCGGCACCCATTCAAATTTTTCGAACAATCGCATCCTAAGTCACCCACCAGCACTCATAACTGTATGAATTAACAGTAAAAACTCTCACCTTTCGTGCCTCAACCTGCGAAGTTACTTTAGCTTGCTTCACTAACCCCTTCATTTTCAACGAAGTTTTTTCATAAAATATTTATCAAGAAGTCGCGCTAAGTCCCTGACGCGTAACGAAAAAACCCGCAAAACCCACTTGACCGTGGGTTTTTTTCTGCCTATAGTGTGGGTTGGTGGTAGAAAGTGGGATTAAAGGGAGGCAAGGTCATTTTTACGTCTCTTTTTTCGCATTTTTGCCCGATTTGATGGGTAGGTTGGCCGATTCGCAGTCTTTAGGGGGTTCTGGTGTCAGATTTTCAGGGTGCTTCGCAAATCAATCTCGATGAGAAGGGTCGCTTGGCGATTCCGGTGAAGCATCGTGATGGATTAGCCGCACCCTCGAAAGGCAAGCTCACCATGACGGCGCACCCGCATGGCTGCTTACTACTTTACCCGCTTGCCGAGTGGGAGCCTAAGCGTGAGCAGTTGAATCGCTTCCCCAGCATGAATCGTGAGGCGGCCACATGGAAGCGCTTGCTCATGGGCTTTGCTGACCCGTGCGTGATGGATAACGCCGGGCGTGTGTTGATTTCGCCTGAGCTGCGAAATTTTGCCGGTATCGAAAAACAAATCATGTTCGTCGGCCAAGGCTCGCATTTTGAGATGTGGTCTTACGCGGCATGGCAAGAGCAATTGAAGTCGATCACATCGGGTAATGCCGGCCTTCCGCCCGGCACCGAAAACTTCTCTCTCTAGGAAACCGGTGAATGAAAACCCACACACCACCGTTCTCCTTGATGAAGCGGTGTCGGCTCTCGCACTTGTCGAAAACGGGGTCTATGTCGATTGCACGTTTGGGCGCGGTGGGCATAGCCGAGCGATTCTGAATGCCTTGGGTAGCAGCGGCAGATTGATTGCAATTGATCGTGATGTGGCAGCGGTGGCGGCGAATACGATTCAGGACGATCGATTTCAGTTAGTGCATGGCGCAATGAGTGGCCTCACAAAGATTTTGCAAGCGCTGCATGTGGAAAAAGTAGATGGGGTGTTGGCAGATTTAGGGGTGTCGTCCCCACAGTTGGATGATGCCGCACGCGGTTTTAGTTTTCGTTTTGATGCGCCGCTCGATATGCGGATGGATCAAAGCAAAGGCGAGACGGTGGCGGATTGGCTAGCACGCGCAGAAGAACGCGACATTGGGGAGGTCATCTGGCGCTATGGTGAAGAACGGTTTGCTAAGGCAATTGCAAGGAAGATTGTTGCGACAAGGAGCAGCGGAGGTGTACGGACGACGAGCGAGCTTGCCAAGCTCGTGGGTGAAACCGTCCGCACACGCCAGCCGGGCTTTAACCCCGCAACCCGCACGTTTCAAGCTCTTCGGATTTTCATCAATCAAGAGCTTGAAGAGATAGAGCAGGTTTTACCGCAGGCCGTTGAGAGCCTGCGCCAAGGAGGCCGTCTCGTGGTGATAAGTTTTCATTCGCTGGAAGATCGCATTGTGAAGCGCTTTATAGAAGCCGCTTCCAAGGCTGATCGTCTACCGTCTGATTTCCCGATTCGCGCGGGCTTAATTGACGAGGCTACGCTCATCAAGCTGAGCCGCGCAGTAAAACCATCGGACGCTGAAATCTCGGCCAATCCGCGTGCGCGTAGTGCGGTCATGCGTGTGGCCGAGCGCACCGCACTTGGGGCATCCGCATGATGCGCGTAAACATGTTGTTGCTGATCGTGCTCATCGGTGCGGCACTTTCAGTGGTGACCTCGCAGCACAAAGCGCGCAAGCTTTTTATGGCGCTGCAAACCGAAAAAGAGCGCGAGAGCAAGCTCGATCAAGAATGGCGCGAGCTGCAAATCGAAGCGCAAACATTGGGCACCGGCAAACGCATCGAGCAGCTTGCGGCGAGTGACTTAAACATGGTGCGGCCGGATGCCAAAAAATCGGTAATCGTGGTGCTAGGCACCGGGGCTGCAACCCGCCCCGAAATGAGTGGGGGTAAAACAAAATGAATTTTTTCTCTAGCCATTCGCCGAACCGTATCGCCTCCCCCGAGCTACGCTTAAAGCTCGATGCATGGCGTGGCCGTTTTGTGCTCGTCTGTTGCCTTTCACTTTTTGTGGTGTTGCTGGGCAAGGCGTTTTACTTGCAGGCGTTTAACAACGATTTTTTACGTGCTAAAGGCGAATCACGATTTTTGCGCGTGGTCAACATGCCCGCCTCACGCGGCGCGCTGATGGATCGCAACGATAAACCGCTCGCGATCTCCTCGCCGGTTGAGTCGATCTGGGCCTCCCCCTCCGACATGGATGAGATCACGCCCGCGCAAGTGGCAGCACTTGCCAAAGCGCTCGGCATGGATAAAGCCGCACTCAAAACGCGCCTTAGTGACAACAGCAAAGATTTCGTCTGGCTAAAGCGCCAAATGGCACCCGAGCAAGCGGCCAAGGTGATTGCGTTAGGTATTCCCGGTGTCGCGCAGCAGCGCGAGTTTCGCCGTTTTTATCCCGCCGGTGATGTGGCCGCGCACGTGGTTGGTGTGACCAGTGATGAAGACTTCGGCAAGGAGGGCATCGAGCTCGCGCAGCAATCGGCACTCGCCGGCTCCGCCGGTCAACGACGTGTGCTGAAAGATAAAAAAGGCCGCATCGTCGAGGACGTTGAAAACTTAAAAACACCGCGCGATGGCCGCCCGCTAAAACTCTCGATTGATGAGCGCTTGCAGTACATCGCGCACCGCGA
This sequence comes from Burkholderiales bacterium, assembly GCA_043772475.1. Lineage (GTDB taxonomy): Bacteria > Pseudomonadota > Gammaproteobacteria > Burkholderiales > Usitatibacteraceae > UKL13-2. The sequence goes on along the minus strand of JAYVGG010000258.1, from coordinate 903 downwards.
ATTAAAAGCGGCGGTGGAAGCCAATAAAGCCAAGGGCGGCGCGCTCGTGATGCTCGACGCACACACCGGCGAAGTCTTAGCGCTCGCCAACCAACCTGACTTCAACCCCAATAACCGCGCCGACTTTCAGCCCAAGCAGATGCGGAACCGCAGCGTGACGGACACCTTTGAGCCCGGCTCCACCTTCAAGCCCTTCGCGATTGCGGCAGCGCTGGAAGCTGGCATCGTAAAGGCCGATACCGTGCTGCAAACGGCACCCTTCATGGTCGGTACGCATCGCGTATCAGACTCTCACCCGCACCCGCAAGCGAGTGTGGCCGAAATTATTCAGCGCTCCTCCAACGTGGGCACAGCCAAAATCGCAATGCAATTGCCACCTGAAAAACTCTGGCATCTTTATAACGAATTAGGTTTTGGTGTTGCGCCAAAAACCGGCTTCCCCGGCGAGGCCTCAGGGCGTTTGCGTCCGGTAAAAACATGGAAGCCCGTCGAGCAGGCCACCATGTCTTATGGCTATGGGGTCTCAGTCTCGGTGCTGCAATTGGCGCGCGCTTACACCATCTTCACCAACGATGGCGTGCTGCTGCCCGCCACGTTTTTGAAGCGTGAAAGTGATGTGATCGGTAAGCAAGTGATCTCGGCCAAAACCGCGCGCGCGCTTTCGGCCATGCTCGAAACCGTGACCCAGCAAGGCGGCACCGCCACGAAAGGCCAAGTGCCCGGCTATCGGGTGGCTGGTAAAACGGGCACCGCGTGGAAGCTCGTCAATGGTCGCTACGCAACCAATGTTTATCTCTCGTCATTTGTCGGCTATGCGCCGGTTTCAAAGCCGCGCTACATCATCGCGGTGACCATGGATGAGCCCTCAGCTGGTAAGACCTACGGTGGCGATGTATCGGCCCC
>JAYVGG010000257.1:0-2009 GCA_043772475.1 Burkholderiales bacterium | reverse complement strand
TACACCACCACCACCATGATGGGTGCTACGTTGCCGGTCGAGGCGGTTGCGACACCGCCGGTGTTGGTCGAGGTTACAAGCGCGTTGTTGTTATACGTGATCGGCACCGGGATAGCGGCACCAATGCTGGCCGTGTAGGTGATAACAATACTCGCGCCACCGGCCAGCGTTGCCGCGCCGAAATTCCACAAAATTTCTTGCTGGTTCGCGTTGGTTGTGAAGGGGGATTGCGTGGGTGGAATGCTGAGCGTGACAGCAGGCGACACCGGCGCGCCCGCCAAGGTTGCGGTGGACGTGCCAGCGAAGGTGAAACGCGTCGCCGCATTGGCAACCGTGCCGCCACCGGTCGGCAGGAAATCGTAAATCTTGATTGCGTTCGCCACCACCGCACTGGTGTTGGTGACCGTGAGCGTGTAGGTGGCGGTGCCGCCGGGTGAAAGTATGGGGGTGGATGTGGTTTTGGCAATGGTGAGAATCGGCGCCGTCACGGCGGTCGCGAGCACGGTGCTCAAGTCTCCCGCAGGCGACTGCGTACTGACGATGGTTGCCGTGTTGAAAACAGCGCTATCGGCGTTCGCGGCCAATTGCACATCGAGCTTGATTTCGCCACTGGTCATTGCATTCAGTGTGCCGAGTGTGGGGAAACTAAATGTGCGCCGTGTGGTGGCACAAGCCCCCGCGAGGATGGCTGGCGTGCTCGGTGTCGGTAGCGTAATTGGCCCCGAGATAATCTGGATATTGCTCACCGCATTGGCACCCGTTTGGCAGGGCAGCGTATCGGAGAGCACCACATTTGTTTGCGGCACGTTGCTGATATTTTGGTAGACGATCTTGTAGCGAACCTTGGCGGCGGCCGGAATAATGCCCGATCCATCGTAAGGCACGCAGCTCGCACCCGAAAAAATGCAATCGATGGTTTTGGTAATGGCCAATGGCGGCACCACCGAGACACCCGCTTGGCCAATTGTGCCCGTCGCACCACCGGCAAAAACCACGCGCGCATCGTTAAAGTACACCGGCGGCGAGGCTGGCATGGCTGAGCCGGGGAAGGCATTAAAGGTGATGGTGAAGCTAGCGCCCGGCGCGAGCGACAATCCGGTGAAAGTCCAAGACACCTGCTCTTGGTTATTCATATTCGGGTTGGTGGCCAGGCTGTTGTAGGGTGACAGCGTAGGTGGGATAGAGACCGCGACCGTCGGGCTTGCCGCCAAGAAGGCCCCGCCCATCGAAGTCGAGCCAGTCTGAAACGTAAAGCGGGTATCGATGTTTGCGCTTGGTGCTGAGGTGGGCAACCAATCGTAGACCACAATGCCCGTCGCATCCGCCGTGCCGGTATTGGTGATGGTGAGTGTGTAGCTTGCGGCTCCACCCGAGCTTACTGAGGGTGTCGTGGTGGCTTTGGCGATATTAAGTTGCGCCAAGCTAAACACGTTCGCGGACGCATCGGCTGTCGCCAAGGCGGCACCGGTACCGCTAATGCTGGCCGTATTGGTCACGACCGTGCCCGATGCAGCGTTGGTCTGCACTTCCACGCGGATGGCACCGCTCGCGTTACCAGCAAGGGTAGCGAGCACCGGAAAACTAAATGTCTGGCGCGTGGCCGGACATACGCCGGCGCTAATGCTGGGCACGGGTGGTGCCGTGATTGGCCCACTGACCACCACGATGCTGGAGACGGCGTTTGCCGCAGTTTGGCAGGGCAGCGTATCTGTTAAGAGCACGTTGTTGATGGGTGTCGGATTTGGGTTCGCGTAGTCGATCCGGTAGCGCACCTTTGCATTCACCGGAATCACGCCGCTGCCGCCATAGGGGGTACAGGTAGCGCCCACATAAAAGCACTCGATGGTTTTGGCAATCGTCAATGGCGAGGTGATGACCACGCCCGCCGTCGCCGCCGCGTCCGTCGTGCCCGCGTTATAAATGGCGCGCACATCGTTGGTGTAAGGTGTTGCGGCGGCCGGTACGCTGCTGCCGACGGTGGCATTAAAGGTGATCGTGGCACTCGCACC
>JAYVGG010000256.1:0-3341 GCA_043772475.1 Burkholderiales bacterium | reverse complement strand
CGTGTGCTGCCCGACATGAGTGCGAAGGCCGCATTTTTATCGCGCGAGCTCAAAGCCGATGAGCGCAAGCCCGTGACAGCGCTCTTGCCCGCCGCGATTGTGAAGCGCGATGGCCGCGAAGTGGCATTTTTAATCGAGAACAATATCGCCAAGCAAATCGGCATCGCAAGCGTGGGCAAGATCGGTGATTTGATGCAAGTAACGGGACTGAAGGTAGGCGATAAAGTCGTCCTCACGCCACCGGAAAAACTCAAAGACGGTGGCGCTGTTGTGGTGGCGAAGAAATAGCATGACCACACCGCTCGTCGAAATCCGCCATCTGGTGAAAAGCTATACCCGTGGCGGGCAAATTGTGCCGGTGCTGCAAGATATATCGCTTGATATTGCGCGCGGCGATTTTATTTCGTTGATGGGGCCGTCGGGGTCGGGCAAATCTACCTTGCTCAATCTCATCGCCGGTATCGACAAAGCCGACTCCGGCATTTTGCGCATCGACGGTGAAGATATTTCTCTCTTAGGCGAAGGCGATTTGGCCGATTGGCGCGCTTCTAATATCGGTTTTATTTTTCAGTTTTATAACTTAATGCCCGTCTTGAACGCGTTTGAAAACGTTGAGCTTCCCTTGCAGCTCACCAACCTTTCGCGCCGCGAGCGCCGTGAGCGCGTCGAGATGACGCTTGGCATGGTGGGGCTTAGCGACCGCATGGATCACAACCCCAACGAGCTTTCCGGTGGGCAGCAGCAGCGTGTGGCCATTGCGCGCGCGATTGTGACTGACCCAACTATTTTGGTCTGCGATGAGCCGACTGGGGACTTGGATAAACAGTCTGCGACCGATGTGCTGGCGCTACTGAAAGAGCTTAATGAAGGCATGAATAAAACCATCATCATGGTCACCCACGATGCCCACGCGGCCAGTGCCGCGCGGCGCATGGTGCATTTGGAGAAGGGGGAGTTAATTGATGGGTAATTTGAAATTGTATTTTGAAATGGCTCCACGACGTGCTCACGATGCAGGGCACGTCACCCTTTGAAAAAAGGAGATTGAGAGGGGTTTTCAGGCGTAAGCGAATCGCGAGCGCCGTTAAATCCGCCTCAATCTTGTTTTCTCAACGTAGGAAGTGCTTCGCGTAGCGCGGCTCCGCTTGTCGCTTTTCGCCACACCCAGATCGAGTATGCATCCATGTTTTTCCTAAAACTCATTTTCAAAAACGTCTTTCGCGCGAAGCTGCGAACGCTGCTCACGCTCACCGGCCTCATCATCGCCATCATGGCCTTTGGCCTCTTGCAGACGGTAGTCGATGCGTGGTTCGCGGGTGCCAATGCGGCCTCGGGCACGCGCCTCATCACGCGTAACGCGATCTCGCTCGTTTTCCCGATGCCGGTTTATTACCGCGACCGAATCAAAGGTATTGCGGGCGTGAAATCGGTTTCGTACTCGCAGTGGTTTGGCGGGATTTACAAGGAGCCTAAAAATTTCTTCCCGCAGTTTGCGGTCGATGCCGACACCTACTTCGCGATGTACCCGGAATACCTTATCAAGCCTGAAGAGATGGAAGCGTTTAAGCGAGACCGGCAAGGCGTGGTGGTGGGCCGCAAACTGGCCGATCAATTCGGCTGGAAGATTGGCGACACCATTCCCATCAAGGGCACGATTTTCCCCGGTGATTGGCAGTTCACGATCCGCGCGATTTTTGATGGCAAGAGTGACACCACCGTGACACGCCTATTCTTTTTCCAGTGGCAGTACATCAACGAATTTTTAGTCAAACGCTCACCGCGTCGGGCAGATCAAATCGGGGTCTTTGTGGTCGAGGTGAATGACGCGTCACGCAGTGCCGACATTAGCCGCGCGGTTGATACCGAATTTAGAAACTCGCTCGCTGAAACCTTAACCGAGACCGAAAAATCGTTTCAGCTAGGCTTTGTCTCGCAGTCCGAAGCCATCGTGGTGGCCATTCGCGTGGTTTCGTTTGTGGTGATTTTTATCATCATGGCGGTGGTGGCCAATACCATGGCGATGACGGCGCGCGAGCGATTGTCTGAATACGCAACGCTCAAAGCACTCGGCTTCTCGCCGTTCTTCGTGGCTTCGCTTATTTTTGGCGAGGCCATGATGTTAGCCACCATCGGTGCAGCGATTGGCATCGCACTCACCTTCCCCTTTGCGGCCGGCTTTGCGGCAAGCCCAGCGGGTGCCCTTTTCGCGGTGTTTAAGGTGACTTCAGAAACCGTGACGCTGCAAGTGATTTGTGCGGCCGTCGTCGGCGTAACCGCAGCGCTGGTGCCGGGCTTCAAAAGTGCGCGCGTAAAAATTGTTGATGGCTTGCGGCACATCGGATGAAGATTCCGCTCAATTATATTTTTCGCAATTTGTGGACCAGAAAGCTCACCACCATTCTCACTGCCGCCGGCATGGGCTTGGTGGTGTTTGTGTTCGCCGCCGTGCTGATGCTGGACGCAGGGCTACGCGAAACCATGGTGGGTACAGGCAGTTTTGACAACATTATTTTTATTCGCAAAGGAGCCGAAACCGAGATCCAGAGCGGTGTTTCACGCGATCATGCTTCGCTCATCGAGTCTCTCCCGCAAGTCGCGCGCGGCGAAGGTGGCGTGCCGATGGTGTCGAAGGAGTCGGTCGTGCTCATCTCGGTGACCAAGCGCGGGCAAGATAAAGGCTCGAACATTCTCACGCGCGGGGTCTCGCCGATGGGGATCACATTGCGACCGCAGGTGACGATGATCAAAGGCCGCCAATTTCGACCCGGCTCCTCTGAGATCATCGTGGGTAAAAATATTCATGAGGAATATGAGAGCGTCGATATTGGCCAAACGCTGCGCTTCGCGCAGCGCGAGTGGACGGTGGTGGGCGTGTTTGACGCAAAAAAAAGCGGCTTTGATTCTGAGCTCTGGGGTGACGCCGAGCAGCTCATGCAAGCGTTTCGTCGCACCGGGTTTTCGTCCGTCATCGCCAAGCTCACCGCGAACGACCAGCTCGATGCCCTGCGCGCTGCGGTCGAAGCCGATGTACGCCTAAACATCGAGGGCAAGCGCGAGCAAATTTTCTACGAAGATCAGTCGCGCGGCCTGTCGATTTTCATCACCGCACTCGGCACAATTTTATCGGTCATTTTTTCGATAGGGGCCATGATTGGTGCCGCCATCACCATGTATTCCGCTGTCGCCACCCGCACTGCTGAAATCGGCACGCTACGCGCACTCGGCTTTCGCCGCCCTTCTATTCTTGCCGCGTTCTTGATTGAGTCGTTATTACTCGCCGTCATCGGTGGCGCAGCCGGATTATTTTTTGCCACCTTCCTGCAAGCGCTCACCATTTCTAC